>JAOPWO010000140.1 GCA_025965635.1 Modestobacter sp.
ACTCATCGGCAGCGGCCGCGGCGAGCGCACCGACGAGGAGTTCGTCGAGCACGTCCGGAAGGCCCTCGACGAGTTCGGCCCGAACCCCGACGAGGGCCCGTGGGACGAGTTCCGCCAGCGACTGCGCTTCGCCGGCGGTGGGTTCACCGCCGAGGACCCGGGGCAGCTGCTCGACGCCGTCGCCACCGCCCGCAAGGAGATCGGCGAGGACGCCCAACTGGTGCACTACCTCTCCCTGCCGCCGAAGGCGTTCACCGCCTACACCCGCGCGCTGGGCGCCCACGGGCTGGCCGAGGACGCCCGGGTGGTCTACGAGAAGCCGTTCGGCGACTCCCCGGAGGGCTTCCGTGAGCTCGACGACCTGGTGCACTCGGTGATGGACGAGGAGCAGGTGTTCCGGATCGACCACTTCCTGGGCAAGGAGGGCACCCAGGACCTGCACGTCCTCCGCTTCGCGAACGGCCTCTTCGGGCACATCTGGAGCCGCGAGCACGTCCGCCAGGTCCAGATCGACGTCCCGGAGACCCTCGACGTGGCGCAGCGGGCCGAGTTCTACGACGCCACCGGCGCGACGCTGGACATGCTGGTCACGCACCTGTTCCAGCTGGCCGCAGAGGTGGCCATGGAGCCGCCGGGGTCGCTGTCCCCGGCCGACCTGCAGGACGCCCGCGAGGCCGTGCTGGCCGCGTTCCGCCCGCTGTCTCCCGAGGACGTCGTGCTCGGCCAGTTCGCCGGCTACACCGACATCGACGGGATCGACGACGACTCGCAGACCGACACGTTCGTGGCCGCGCGGCTGTGGGTGGACACCGACCGCTGGCACGGCGTCCCGTTCCTGCTGCGCACCGGGAAGGAGCTGGCCGCCGACGGCCAGCAGGTCAGCCTGCTGCTGCAGAAGCCGGACGGCCCGGTGACCGAGGTGCCCGGCCACGGCAACGTGCTGTCGCTCTCGCTGTCCGGTGCGGGCTCGATCGACCTGCAGCTGGTCACCAAGGAGCCCGGCCCGGACCTCACCCTGGTCGAGGCCCGCACGTCGCTGGCGCTCGGTGACGTGCCCGGCGGCAGCCCGCTCCCGCCCTACGTCTCGCTGATCCACGACGTCATCACCGGTGACCGCTCGCTGTTCACCACCAGCGCCGGGCTGGGTGCGGCCTGGCGGGCGGTGCAGCCGCTGCTGGACGCGCGACCGCCGGTCGAGCCCTACGCGCCGGGATCGTGGGGGCCGGAGACCGCCGACGAACTGCCCGGGGCCTGCGGCTGGCTGCTCGGGCCGGCCGGGGACTGAAGGAGGGCCCCGGCACGGGGCCGGGGGCTCTGTCGCGTCTGGGTCCGGACCGGACGCTGGTCGCCTCGCGGCGGTTTGCACATCCGCAGCTCCAGCCCCCGACCGAGGTCAGGGCGGTGTTCCGCGGCGGCAGTTATCTAGTGGAGCCCGGGGACACAGGTCGCCCGGCCCGGACGTGGTCCACGGTACCCCTGGTCGCCGCCGGCGGCGTGCCAGACTCCCGGCGTGGGCGACCTGACCGCGGCCGAGGCCCGGGTGCTGGACAACATCGACGAGACCTGGCTGGTCGACCGGCTGCGCGAGTTCGTGGCCATCCCCTCGGTGGGTGGCAGCGACGCGGAGTCCGAGGCGCAGCACGTGGTCGCGGGCTGGCTGGACGGGATGGGCGCGGACGTCGACGCGTGGCCGATCGACCTGCTCGCCGCCGCGGCCGCGGACGACGCGCCCGGGCAGGAGGTGTCCCGCCAGGAGGCCTGGGGCGTGGTGGGCACCGTCGCCGGCCGGGACGGCGGTGAGCCCGCGCTGGTCCTGTCCGGGCACACCGACGTCGTCCCGGCCGGCGCCCCCACCCTGTGGCCCGCCGACCCGTTCACCCCTCGGGTCACCGGCGGCCTGCTGCACGGCCGCGGGGCCTGCGACATGAAGGGCGGCGTCGTCGCCGTGCTGGGCGCGGTCCGGGCCGTGCACACCGCCGGGGTCCGGCTGGTCCGGCCGCTGGCGGTGCACAGCGTCGTGGGCGAGGAGGACGGCGGGCTCGGTGCCTGGGCGACCCTGGCCCGCGGCCACCGCGGTGACGCCTGCGTGATCCCGGAACCGACCGCCGGCACGGTGATGACCGCCAGCGCCGGTGCGCTCACCTTCCGGCTGACCGTCATCGGCATGGCCGCCCACGGCGCCATGCGGGACGCCGGGGTCAGCGCGATCACCCTCTTCGAGCACGTCCACGCCGCGCTGCGGGACTTCGAGGCGCAGCGCCAGACCGGCACCGAGGGCCGGTTCGTCGGCACCGACCTGCCCTACGGCATCTCGATCGGCCTGCTGCGGGCCGGGGACTGGGCCAGCACGGTCCCCGACCGGCTGGTCGCCGAGGGCAGGTACGGGGTGCGGGTCGGCGAGGCGGTGGCGGAGGCCCAGGCGGAGTTCGAGGCCACCGTCGCGCGGGCCTGCGCGGACCACCCGTGGCTGGCCGGGCACCCGGTGCGGGTCGAGTGGGTCGGCGGCAGCTTCGCCAGCGGCCGGCTGCCGCAGGACTCCCCGCTGCTGTCGCTGGTGCAGCAGGCGGCCGTGGACGCCGGAGGTCCACGCCCGCCGGAGAAGGCCGTGTCGGCCGGCACCGACCTGCGCCTGTACGCGGCCGCCGGCATCCCGACGCTGCACCTGGGGCCCGGCGACCTCCGGCTGGCGCACGCCCCGCGGGAGAACGTGCCGATCGCCGACGTGGTGCACGTGGCGCGGGCCCTGGCGCTGACCGCGCTGCGCACCTGCGGGGTGGCATGAGAGCCGGTCCCGACCCGGCAGCGCAGCGAGCGAGCAGCGGAACGACCGCGGAGGGGACCGTGAGGACCGTGGGGCTCACCTTCGAGGACTGGGCTGCCCTGGCGGGCGACTCCCCCACGTCCCGCACCGAGTGGGCCGCCGTCATGGGTGCGTGGGCGGAGCCGCATCGTCGGTACCACGACCTGGCCCACCTGGCCGCCGTGCTCGGCATCGTCGACCGGCTGGCCGAGTCCACCGCCGACCCGGCCGCGGTGCGGCTCGCCGCCTGGTACCACGACGTCGCCTACGACCCGCAGCGGGACGACAACGAGGCGGTGAGCGCGGCCCGCGCCCGGATCGGGCTGCTCGGCCTGGTCGACGAGGCGACGGTGGCCGAGGTGGAGCGGCTGGTGCTGCTGACCGCCGGGCACGACCCGGCACCGGACGACGCCAACGGAGCGGTGCTCTGCGACGCCGACCTCGTGGTGCTGGCGAGCCCACCGCAGGCCTACGCCGCCTACGCCTCGGCGGTCCGCGAGGAGTACGGGCACCTGTCCGACGAGGTGTTCACCGCTGGGCGCACCGCCGTCCTGGAGCACCTGCTCGCCCTGCCCGCGCTGTACCGGCTGCCCGAGGTGGCCGCCGAGCTGACCGGGCGGGCCCGGGCGAACATGACCGCCGAGCTCATCCTGCTGCGGGCCCGCCCGGCCGACGCCGCAGCGGGCTGAGCACGGCGTTCACCCGATCGGGTGACAGCGCCGGCACGGCGCGGCCACGGTGGGCGTCCCGGTCTCGCCGTCTTCGCCCCACGGCGTCACCGGGCGGTTCGCACCTTCCGGACCCGCAGGCCGGCGGCGAGCAGCCGCTGCAGCAGCTCGCGGCATCCCACCGGCTCCGCGCCCGCGGCCACCGCCCGGGCGTAGAGCTCCTCGGGCACGTCGTAGTGGTCGCCCTGGAACGCCCGCCGGGGGATGTCGAGCTCGGCGGCGACGAAGGCGTGCAGCTCCTCGTAGTCGGCGTCGCTGACCAGGTGCGACCACAGCCGCCCCCGCCACGGCCACACCGGGGTGTCGATGAGCACGGCCACGAGGGACAGTCTCCCCTTCCGGCGACGCCCCCACCTCCCCTACTAGCGTCTGGCCGGTGAACAGGGAGATCCGCTGGGGCATCGTCGGGCCGGGCCGCATCGCCGACAACGTGGTGCGCGACTTCGCCGTCGTCGACGACGCCCGGGTGGTGGCCGTCGCGTCCCGCTCGGCCGACCGGGCGCGCACCTTCGCCGACCGGCACGGCGTCGAGCGGACCCACGGCTCCTACGCCGGGATCCTGGCCGACCCCGAGGTCGACGTCCTGTACATCGCCACCCCGCACCCGCAGCACCACGCGGTCGCGCTCGGCGCGCTGCGCGCGGGCAAGGCGGTGCTGGTGGAGAAGGCGTTCACCGCCACCACCGCCGGCGCCACGGAGGTCGTGGAGCTGGCCCGCCGCACCGGGATCTTCGCGATGGAGGCCATGTGGACCCGATTCCAGCCGGCCGTCGTCCGGCTCCGGGAACTGGTCGCCGAGGGCGCGATCGGTGAGGTCCGGTCGGTGCAGGCCGACCTCGGCGTGCAGCGGGAGTTCGACCCGGCCGACCGGCTGTTCGCCAGGGAACTGGGTGGCGGGGCCCTGCTGGACCTGGGCGTGTACGTCGTCTCGTTCGCCCAGATGCTGCTGGGCACCCCGGACTCGGTGACCGCGGTCGGCTCCCGGTTCCCCACCGGCGTCGACGCCGAGGCCGCGCTGCTGCTCGGGTACGCCGACGGGCGGTCGGCGACGCTGACCACCTCGCTGCGCAACTCGCTCCCGGGCCAGGCCCGGGTCTTCGGGACGGCGGGGTGGATCGACGTCCTCCCCCGCTTCCATCACCCGCAGGCGATCGTGCTGCACCGGCCCGGCAGCTCGCCGGAGACGATCAACCGCCCGCAGCTGGGCACCGGCTACGCGCACGAGCTGATCGAGGTCACCCGGTGCCTGCAGGCCGGGCGGACGGAGAGCGCGGTGATGCCGCTGGCCGACACCCTCGCCGTCCAGGACGTGCTGGAGCAGGCCGCCGGTCAGCTGGGGGTCAGCTTCGCGGAGGACCCCGCCGCTCTCTGACCGGAAGTCCAGCCGTGCGCCGGAAACCATCCTTTCTGGTGATCTTTCCGCATCCGCCTCCAGAACGCCCCGGAAACGGCCGATGAACCGGCAACAGCGGCGGCCACCGGCCGACCGCGCGTACCACGAGGAGAACCACCACCATGCTCATCATCAACGGAGTGGCCGCGGTCATCGCGAAGTTCGCCGGTGCAGGCGCGGTCACGCACGCGACCGCTGGGCTGGGCATCGCCCTGGCCGGCGTGACCGGCGCGGGTGCCGTCGGTGTCCTGCCCGATCCGGTGCAGGAGACCGTCGCCAGCGCCATCGAGACGGTGACGCCGTTCCAGGCGCCGCACCCGGCCGACGACGCGGGCTCGCCCAGCGACGTCGACGACTCCGCGGACGGCGTGGACGACAACGGCACCGACGACAGCTCGGACGACAGCAGCTCGTCGGACGACAGCTCCTCCGACGACAACGGCACCGACGACAACGGCACCGACGACAACGGCACCGACGACAACGGCTTGGACTCCGGGTCGGACTCCGACAGCGACGCCGACGACTCGACCAACGCCGGGTCGGACTCCGGCGACTCGACCGACGCCTCCGACTCCGACGCTGACGCCGATGGCGTCGAGTCCGACGACTCGGGCGTCGACTCCGACTCCGACCTCGACGGATCGGACGAGGACCACCAGGTGATGAAGGTCGAGCGCGACGCCGCCAAGGACGCCGCCGAGGACGCCGCCGAGGAGGCCCGCGAGGCGACCAAGGTCGAGCGCGACGCCGCCAAGGACGCCGCCGAGGAAGCCCGCGAGGCGGCCCGCGAGGCGGCCGAGGCCCAGCGCGAGGCAGCCGAGGAGGCAGCCGAGGAGGCCGAGGAGGCAGCCGAGCGGGACGAGGAGCAGGCCAAGGAGCAGGCCAGGTCCCAGCGTGACGGGGCCGAGCGGGAGCAGCGCAAGGCCGCCGAGCGGGATGGCCGACACGACGAGCGGGACTCCGAGAACGACTGACCACCGGTCCGGCGGGACCGGGGAGGCCACCACCTCCCCGGTCCTGCTGCCGTCCGCA
The DNA here is from genome assembly GCA_025965635.1 of Modestobacter sp. Lineage (GTDB taxonomy): Bacteria > Actinomycetota > Actinomycetes > Mycobacteriales > Geodermatophilaceae > Modestobacter. The sequence continues at coordinate 5,957 of JAOPWO010000140.1, forward strand.
CCCGCCACTCCCCCTGCGCCGGGCAGGGATCACCCGGTCCAGGCCGTGCCGCTCGCCTGCTCCAGCGCGGGCACCCGGGTCGGGATCCGGCCGGTGCGGCACACCGCCTCGGCGAAGACCACCGCGTCGATGACCGCTGCGCCGCCCGGGTCGTTGTTGAAGTACACGAAGACGTCGTCGTCCGGCCCGTACGTCGCCGCGAGCCGGTCGGCCCACACCTGCAGGGTCCCCGGGCGGTACCGCGGCCACGGCTCGGCCGCCCCGGTGTGGAACCGCAGGTAACCCCAGTCGGTGGTGCGCCACAGCGGGGCGATCGGCGACTCGTCGCGGTCCGCCCAGCACAGCGCCGCGCCGTGCCGCTCGAGCAGGGCGCGCACCTCGTCGGTCCACCAGCTCTCATGCCGCGGCTCGATGGCCACCCGGATGCCGGCCGGGAACTGGACCAGGCACTCGCGCAGCAGGCCCACGTCGGCGCGCAGGGTCGGCGGCAGTTGTAGCAGCACGGCGGCCAGCCGGTCGCCGAGCCCGGCCGCCCGGTCCATCAGCCGGGCCACCGGTTCGGCCGGGTCGCGCAGCCGTGTGATGTGCGTGAGGAACCGGCTGGCCTTCACCGCCCAGCGGACGTCGGCCGGGGTGCGTTCCCGCCATGCCTCGAACGTCGTCCGCTCCGGCAGCCGGTAGAACGCGTTGTTGCTCTCGATCGTCGCGAAGTGCGCTGCGTGGTGCTCCAGCCACAGCCGTTGGGGCAGCTGCCGGGGGTAGAACCGGCCCCGCCAGTCGCGGTACTGCCACCCCGACGTCCCGATCACCACGGCCATCCCGGGCGCTTACCCGCCGGGCCCGAGCTCACGCGGCCGGCCGCGCCCCCCGGATTGGGGGGCCCTCAGCCCCCTGCTCCCGGCTGCCGGGGATCGCGCCGGGGGACGACCGTTCGCCGTGCCACCGATCAGCCGACCGGAGGCAGCGGACAGTCGACCTCCGGAGAACGACGATGACCAGGACACGATCCACCACCGCCGGTGGTCGCGGGGACGGACGTGGAGCTACGGCTCCCTCCGCATCGCGGCTGCCCCGATCCGGCCGGCGGGTGGGCGCCGCCCTCCTCGCCGGCGCCCTCACCACCACCGGGGTGGTGGTCGCCCTCGGCGGCGTCGCCCAGGCGGAGAACCCCCCACTCGGCCCGGGGAACATCGAGATCTTCACCCAGCGTGACATGGTCGCCCTCGAGGGTTACCGCGACCAGGCCGGTGAGCGGGCGACCGTCACGGTGAAGCGCGGCGGCCAGGTGATCGGCATCGGCGAGGGGACGATCGACGCCACCGGCTTCCTCGAGTTCAACCACCCCGGCGGCGAGTGCTGGATCGGCGTGACGCCGAACATCAGGGGCGGCGACCTGGTCGAGGTCTCGTTCAGCGAGTCGGCCTTCGTCGACGGCGCGACCGTGGGCTCCGCTGTCATCACCTCGGTGGACGGCAGCACGGTCACCGCCACGCCGCAGGACGGCGACGTCGAGGGCACCGTGACCATCAGGGGCACCTACGGCGCCGATGTCGACCTCTCACGCTTCGTCGTCGAGGTGGTCAACCCGGAGATGCGCCGCCCGGACCCGGGCGCGCCGCCCACCTCCATCGGTGAGCGGGCGATCGGCTGGACGCCGCTCGTCGACCCGGCGGCGCCCAACGGCGGCCCCGGGTTCACCGTGGACGGCACGGCGGCGGACGGCAGGTTCGAGGTCGTGTTCGGCCTGCAGTCCGCCGCCGACCAGCAGCGGGTCCTCGACGGCACGCACGTCGCGCTGAGCTGGCTCGCGGACGGGGTGCCGGACCTGGCCCTCGGCGCCACCCAGTTCGAGTTCGGCGAGTCCGACGGCCCCGGTTTCGGCGGCTGCCCGGCCGGCCCCGGAACGCAGCCCCCGCTGCCGCCGAAGAGCGCGCAGCTGACCGCCGGCACCGACTCGGTCACTGTCACGTGGACGACCCCGACCCAGGCGCCGGACGTCCCGGCCGTCACGCAGTACCGCGTCGCGGCCGTGGACGGCGTCCTCGGCCAGGAGGTTGCGGTGCGGACCGGCTCGACGACGGCCACGCTGCAGTCGCTGGCAGCCCGGAGCTACGAGATCACCATGGAGGCCTTCAACGGCCAGGGCTGGAGCCCGGTGCAGCCGCTGGGCACCGTGGACCTCGCCACCGGCACGGTCACGCCCGGTCCCGGCGGGACCGGTGGCACCGGTGGCACCACTGGCACCACTGGCACCACTGGCACCGTCGACCCCGCGACGGAGCAGCCGGCGACGATCCCCGCGGCCCCGGCCGGCGTGACCGCGACCGCCACCGGTCTGGCCACCATGGACGTCAGCTGGACGGCGTCGGCGGGCGCCACGTCCTACGTGGTGAGCCTGAGCAGCTCCGCAGCCGGCGCCGCGGTCCCGGCCCCGGTGACGGTGACGGCCCCGACCACCACCGCCTCGATCGCCGGCCTCACCCCCGGCACCACCTACACGGTGTCGGTGACCGCCGGCAACACCGCGGGGGCGAGCACGACGGGCACGGCCTCGGCCACCACGGCGGCGACGGTCGCACCGGGGGCTGCCCGGGTGACCCGGGTGCTGTCGGCGCACGAGGGCGTCACGCTGGAGTGGCAGGCCGCCTCGGCGGGCAACGCGTTCAGCCCGGTGACCGGCTACGACCTGGTGGCCACCCCGACGACCGGGACGAACCGCACCCCCGTCACCGTGTCGGTCGGCGCGGTCACCAACGGCACCGTGGCCGGGCTCCGGAACGGGACCACCTACGACCTCGCTGTCTTCGCGAAAGCCGAGGCCCTGCGGGGAGCCGCCGCGGCCTTCGGGAACGGCGTCCCCACGACCGTCGTCCCCAACGACCAGGTCGCGGTGACCCGGGCCGACTACCGGACCGACAAGCGCGAGTACCGGATCCAGGGGACGGCCCAGGACACGACGCAGAACACGGTCACCGTCCGGACCTCCGCCGGCACGCTCATCGCCGCCAACATCCCGGTCTCCGCGACCGGCATCTGGTCGGTCAGCCTGCGGAACGCCCCGGCCCTGCCCACCGACAACCGGATCAGGGTCACCAGCACCTCGGGCGGCAACGTCCTGACGGCGGTGACGCGCTCTCGGTGACCTCCCGCCGGAGGTTCCCGCCTCCGGCTGACCCGAGACCCGGGGCCCGCCACCGACCAGGTGGCGGGCCCCGGCGTGCGTGGGCACGAGCCGGCCGGCGGACGGCCGGGCGACCGCTGCTGGCAACGGAGCCCGTGCACGGGCTCCCGGTACCGGGAGCCCGGAAGGGCGGGCCGGACACCGACAGGGGCGGCCCCGCGAGTGCGGGACCGCCCCTGCCGGGCAGTGCTGGTGGTGCAGGTGTCAGCTGACGCCGACGGCTGGACTCAGAAGTCCATGCCGCCCATGCCGCCGTCGCCGCCACCGGCCATGGCCGGGGCGTTCTTCTCCGGCTTGTCGGCGATGACGGCCTCGGTGGTGAGGAAGAGCGCCGCGATGGAGGCGGCGTTCTGCAGCGCCGAGCGGGTGACCTTGGCCGGGTCGATGATGCCGGC
>JAOPWO010000158.1 GCA_025965635.1 Modestobacter sp.
GTCGCCTGGTGCCCGCAGGAGGCGCACGTGTTCGACGCCTCGCTGCGGGCCAACCTCGCGCTGGCCCGGGAGCGCGGCGCGCTGACCGGCGCCGACGGCGACGAGGCGATGCGGGCGGCACTGGCCGCCGCCGGGCTCGGTGGCCTGCTCGCGGCGCTGCCGGCCGGCCTGGACACCCCCGTCGGCCCCGGTGGCACGAGCCTGTCCGGCGGCGAGCGCCGGCGGCTGGCCGTCGCCCGCGCGCTGCTGGCCGGGCGGGACGTCGTCCTGCTCGACGAGCCGACCGCGCACCTCGACCCCCCGACCGCCCGGGCGCTGATGAGCGACCTGCGCCAGGCGCTGGCCGGCCGGCTGGTGGTCTGCGTGACCCACGACCAGGACCTCGCCGGGGACGAGGACAGCGTGCTGGTGCTCGGCCGGCGGGAGGTGCCCGCCCTCGTCGGGTGAGACACCGGTGCAGTCGCGGTTGCCGGGTCGGCCTGAGGGCATTGCCCCGGCATGAACAGCGGGCTGCCCCTGGCCGAACGCTTCCGCGCCGCCCTGTCCGACGAGGCCACTCCCGAGGCGGTCCCCGAGCTCCTGCCGCAGCAGCTGTCCCGGGCGGTGGCCCGGGTCCTCCCGGTGGACGGCGCCGGCGTCAGCATGCGCGTCGACCGCGACCGGCAGCTCCCCCTGGGGGCCAGTGACCCGCTGTCCGCGCTGGCCGAGCGGCTGCAGTTCACCGTCGGGATCGGGCCCTGCCTGCAGGCAGCCGCCACCCGGCAGCCGGTGTTCGTCGTCGAGGCGGACATGGCCCGCCGCTGGCCGGCGTTCCATGACCTGCTGGTGGCCCGCACCCCGTTCCGGGGCATCGTCGCGCTGCCGCTGCGTCGCGGGCTGGCCGGCGCGGGCGCCATCGACCTCTACTTCCGCCGGCCGGACGACGTCCCGGTCCTCGACGTCTTCGCCGCCATGACCGTCGGTGAACTGGTCACCGCAGCCCTGGCCGAGGCAGCGGTGTGGTCGTCGTGGACCGAGACGGAGGGCCCGCACTGGCTGCAGAGCCCGTCCGCGCTGCACCGGGCCGGGGTCTGGGCGGCGATGAGCCTGATCGGCGTGGCGCTGGACGTGCAGGTCGACCAGGCGCTGGCAGTGCTCCGGGCCCAGGCGTACGCCTCGGGACGCACCGTCGACGACCTGGCGGCCGACGTCGTCGCGGGCCGGGTCGACCTCCGGCAGGTCTTCGGCGACGACCTGCCCGCGTCCCCGTGAGGCTCAGGTCCCGGGGACGTCGACCTTGATCTCCGGACCGAGCGCTGCCCCGATCAGGTCGAGCTGGTCGCCGGACCAGAAGCTGCCCGGGTCGTAGCTCTTCAGCGGCCGCTTGGCCGGCAGCAGGCCCATCGAGGCGTAGGTGGCCGCGACCAGCTCGGCGCAGAAGACGGTGTCGTTGGTCTCGTGCCGCCGGACCTTGCCGTTGACCCAGCCGCGGATCACGCCGCGGGTGGTCGGGAACGGGCGGCCGTCGAGGAGGGCGATGGTCTTGAGCATCTCGTCCTCCATCTGCTGCGTCACGCCGCCGTCGTCGGCCGGGCCGACCAGCTGCCGCATCCAGGCCTGCTGGCCGTACCGCTTGCGCCACACGCAGACCGCGTCGTTCAGGTCGTGCAGCTGCACGCCACGCTGGTGGTGCCCGGTCCAGGCGTCGGGCAGTGAGTGCCCGAGCTCGGCGTGCCAGAGCAGCGGGGGCAGGTCGTCGAGCACGACGGCCATGCCCACGTGGTTGACGGGGGCGTTGGTGAGGGTCTGGATGGCCCGGTCCGCCAGCGACGCGCCACGGAAGACCCACACGTCACCGGTGCGGGTCAGCTCCACAGCGTCGTGCAGCGAAAGGGCGCGGGAGTCAGCCACGCCGATACCGTAGGGGACATGCGCCTCGTGAAGCTCCTCGGAGTCGCCGGTCTGGCAGGAGTCGCTGCCACCGGTGCCGTCCTGACCCGGCATGAACGGCACCGCCGGGCCTACACCCCCGACGACATCCGGCTGCGGCTGCAGGCACGGATCGGCAACGTCGACCTCCCCACCAGCGTCACCGCCGCCAAGGTCGACGCCGACCCGGACATGGCGCCGCGCTGGCCGGCGACGGAGGAGCCGCCCCGCCGCGACCCGGTGGAGATGCTGCTGAGCGGTGGCATGTGGGTGGTCCGCAAGGTGCGGCCGAGCGCCTTCCCGGGCGTCTGACCGTTCCGCGCGGCGCCCGGACACAGGACGGCGGCCGCCGGCGCGGTCCTCTCCCCACGGGGACGACCGCGCGGCGGCACCCCGAGCTCGCGAGGGATGGGGGGAGAGGGGTCCTCAGCCGCCGGCCCCCGGCGGCAGCTGGGCGCCCTCGTCCTTGAGCATCACGCCGGAGGCGCCCAGCTGCCGGGCGGCCTGCAGCAGCGCGGCGAGGGTCTCGGCAGCCTGGGCGTAGCCCAGCCCGTGCGGCGGGCGCACGTTGGAGATGCAGTTGCGTTCGGAGTCCGCGCGCCCCACCCGGGGCCCGTGGGTGAGGTAGAGGCCCAGGCTGTCCGCCGAGCTCAGCCCCGGCCGCTCCCCCACGGCGACGACGACGACCTCGGCGCCGAGCGCCGCGCCGACCGGGTCACCCAGCGCCACCCGCGCCTGGTGCGCGAGCACGAGCGGAGCGACCGACCAGCCGGGCAGCCGCTCCAGCACCGCGGCGACCGTGCCCGCGGCGTGCTCGTGCACCGCCCGCGGGGAGAGCCCGTCGGCCAGGACCAGCGCCAGGTCGTACCGCCCGCCGGGCAGCTCGGTGCCCTCGGCCAGGCGCCGGCCGAGGTCGGGGCGCTGCAGGTAGGTAGCCCGGTCCGGAGCCCGGCTGGACACCTCGAGCACGCCCAGGGTCACCCCGGCGGCGGTG
>JAOPWO010000012.1 GCA_025965635.1 Modestobacter sp.
TCGGCTGGTCATCGGGGTCGAAACTGCGGGGCAGCTTCATGAGGTGACGCCCCATCGACCGGACCAGCAGGAGGGTGGCGATGAGGAGGGCGACGATGAGCGCGAGCCCGACCGGTCCCGCCTTCCCGACGTCCTCGGGCAACTGCTCCTGGTCGACCGCCAGCACCGTGAGGCCGGCCACCAGCGCCCCGGTCACGGGACCTGCACCGAACTGCGCACACCGGCGAACAGGTCGTCCTCCGGCAGCGTCGAGTCGACCAGCGAGCGGGCCAGCTCGTAGTCCTCGGTCGGCCACGCCTTGGTCTGCATGTCCAGTGGCACGGTGAACCACCGCCCCGTCGGGTCGATCTGGGTGGCGTGCGCGATCAGCGCGGCGTCGCGCACCGGGAAGTGCTCGGCGCAGTGCACCCGGGTGGTGACCCGGTGCGAGATGTCCTTCGCCGGGTCCCACTTCTCCAGCATCTCGGCGTAGGGCGACTCCAGGCCCATGGAGAGGACCGCCTCGTGCAGCGCCTTGGTGCGCGGCAGGGTGAAGCTCATCTGGTAGTAGAGCTTGCTCGGCTGCCAGGGCTCACCCAGGTCCGGGTAGCGCTCGGGGTCGCCGGCGGCCTCGAAGGCGTGCACCGAGATCTCGTGCGTCTTGATGTGGTCGGGGTGCGGGTAGCCGCCGCGCTCGTCGTAGGTGGTGAGCACCTGCGGCTTGAAGCGACGAATGAGCTCCACCAGCGGCGCCGCGGCCTCCTCGGTGGGCACCAGGGCGAAGCAGCCCTCGGGCAGCGGGGGCAGCGGATCACCCTCGGGCAGCCCGGAGTCCACGAAGCCCAGCCACTCCTGCTCCACCCCGAGGATCTCCCGCGCCCGGGCCATCTCCTCCATGCGCAGCTGCGGCAGCCGCTCCCACACCTCGGGACGATCGAGGGCGGGGTTGAGCACCGAGCCGCGCTCGCCACCGGTGCAGGTGGCCACCAGCACCCGGACGCCCTCGGCGACGTACTTGGCCATCGTCGCCGCACCCTTGCTCGACTCGTCGTCGGGATGGGCGTGCACGGCGAGGAGACGCAACTGGTCCGGATCTGTCACGTCGCTCATTGTCCCCCGAGGACGACGGTGGCGGCGGATGCCCCGACCGGAGGACGATCGATCCGCCCGGGCGGCGCTCCCGACCCGGACGATGCCTGCACCGGAGACGGTCGCGGTGTTAGTTTTCTCGCTTCGCCAACGGCGGTCCTCCACCGGACGACCGCCATCCGAAACTCGGGAGTCCCCACATCGTGTCCACCTCCACTGACGAGCAGGACCCGGGCGTCTGGCTGACGCAGTCGGCCCATGACCGGCTGAAGGCCGAGCTCGACCAGCTGGTGGCCAACCGCCCGGTCATGGCCAAGGAGATCAACGACCGCCGCGAAGAGGGCGACCTCAAGGAGAACGGCGGGTACCACGCCGCCCGCGAGGAGCAGGGCAAGCAGGAGGGCCGGATCCGCCAGCTCACCGACCTGCTGCGCAAGGCACGCGTCGGTGAACCGCCCGCGACCGCGACGAACGCCGCTCTCGGGACCGTGATCACCATCGCCTTCGACGGTGACGCGGACGACACCGAGAAGTTCCTCCTCGGCTCGCGGGAGATCGCCGGCACCACCGACCTGACCGTCTACTCCCCCGAGTCGGCGCTGGGGTCGGCGATCGTGGGCGCGGCGCCGGGCGAGACGGTCACGTACCAGGCACCCAACGGCCGGGCCATCTCGGTGAAGGTGCTGGGCGTCGAGCCGTTCGTCCCCTGAGCAGCAGCAGATGGGCGCACGGTCGAGGCAGGCGGAGAACACCTCCTTCCCGTGCGCCCACTGCGCCACCCCGGTGCCCGCGAACACCGACGGGCACTACCGCAACCACTGCCCCTGGTGCCTGTGGTCGCTGCACGTCGACGAGCTGCCCGGCGACCGGGCCAGCGGGTGCCGCGGCCTGATGGAGCCCATCGGGCTGGTCGAGAAGTCGGGCAAGGGCTGGCAGGTGGTGCACCGCTGCACCACCTGCGGGCACCGGCAGCCCAACCGGCTGGTCCGCGAGGGCGCCGCCCCCGACGACCTGGACGTGGTGCTGGGCCTGCCCTGGTTGTGAGAGGGCTCCGCCCGCTCCCCGGTCACCCGGGGACGGCGGTCAGGCGGCCGGCACCAAGCCGCGGCGCCTGAGCAGCGGGCCGATGTCGGCCGGACGGCCCCGGACGGCCTCGAAGGCCCCGAGCGGGTCGACCGACCCGCCACGGGCCAGCAGCCGCTCGCGGAAGACGTCGCCGTTGGCCCGGGTGAGCCCGCCGTTCTCCTTGAACCACTCCACGGTGTCGGCGTCGAGCACCTCCGACCAGATGTAGGAGTAGTAGCCGGCCGAGTAGCCCCCGGCGAAGACGTGCTGGAAGTACGTCGTCCGGTAGCGGGGCGGCACCAGCTCGGAGGCGACCCCCGCGGCGGCCAGCGCGGCGGACTCGAAGGCCTGGGCGTCGGGGACGACGGTATCGGGGTCCAGCCGGTGCCAGGCCTGGTCCAGCAGGGTCGCGGCCAGGTACTCCAGCGTCGCGAAGCCCTCGCCCCACAGCGAGGCGGCCTCGATGGCCCCGACCACGTCCGCCGACAGCGGCTCACCCGACTCGACGTGCCGGGCGTAGCCGGCCAGCACCTCCGGCCACAACGCCCACATCTCGTTGACCTGGCTGGGGAACTCCACGAAGTCGCGGGGCACGCTGGTGCCGGCGAAGCGGGGGTAGGTGACCGCCGAGGACAACCCGTGCAGGGCGTGGCCGAACTCGTGGAACAGCGTGGTGACCTCGTCGAGGGTCAGCAGCGCCGGCTGCCCGGCGCCGGGGCGGGTGACGTTGAGGTTGTTCACCACCACCGGCCGGGTGCCCAGCAGTTCGGACTGGGTGACGAAGGAGTTCATCCAGGCGCCGCCGCGCTTCCCCTCCCGGGCGAAGTAGTCGCCCAGGTAGAGCCCGGCCGGCTGCCCGTCAGCCCGGTGCACCTCCCACACCCGGACGTCGGGGTGGTAGCCGACCAGGTCGGGGCGCAGCGTGAACGTGAAGCCGTAGAGCAGCTCGGCGGCCCGGAAGACCCCGTCGACCAGCACCCGGTCCAGCTCGAACCACGGACGCAGCGCAGCACGGTCGACGGCGTACCGCTCGGCGCGCACCCGCTCGGAGTAGAAGGCCCAGTCCCACGGCGCCAGCTCGACCCCGTCGGCGGCGGCCAGCTCGGTGAGCACCGCGGCCTCGGTCGCGGCGTTGGCGACGGCGGGTGGCACCAGCGCGGCGAGCAGCTCGTCGACGGCCGCCGAGGTCTTCGCGGTCTGGTCGGCGGCGATCAGGTCGGCGTGCGTGGCGTGCCCCAGCAGGCGGGCGCGCACCGCCCGGACGTGGGCGATCTCCGCCGCGACCGGGCCGTTGTCGTGCTCACCGGAGGACGCGCGGGTCACCGACGCCTCGTGCACGCGGCGCCGCAGGTCGCGGTTGCGCAGCTTGGTGAGCACCGGCTGCCCGCTGGGCAGGACCAGCGGGACCAGGTACGCCCCGGCCGACCCGCGCTCGGTGGCCGCACCGGCCGCCGCCTCCACCTCGGCGGGGCTGAGCCCGTCGAGCTCGGCGGCGTCGGGGACGAGGACGGCGGCCGCCTCGGTGGCCAGGTGCAGGTTCTGACCGAACCTCGTGGACAGCTCGGACAGCCGCTGGTTGAGCCGGCGCAACTCCCCGCGCCCCGCCTCGTCCAGCCCGGCACCGGCCAGCACGAAGTCCAGGTGGTAACGCTCGACCAGCCGGCGGGACTCCTCGTCCAGCTCCGCGTCGTGCCGCTGCTGGTGCACCCCGTCGACCCGCGCGAACAACGCGGGGTCCAGCCGCAGCGCGTCGGAGTGCGCGGCGCTGAGCGGGGCGATCTCGCGCTCGATCTCGCGGAGCCGGTCGGAGGAGTTGGCGGAGGCCAGGTTGTAGAACACCGCCTCGGCCCGGCTCAGCAGCTGCCCGGACCGCTCGAGACCGACGATCGTGTTCTCGAAGCTGGGCGGCGTGGGGTCGGCGACCAGCGCGGCGACCTCCGCCCGCTGCCCGGCCATCCCGGCCAGGAGGGCCTCCCGGCAGTGCTCCAGGGTCAACTGGGCGAACGGCGGCAGCGCGTAGGGCAGCGTCGAGGGCTCGGCGAGGGGGTTCGACGCGGACAGGGTGGCGGAGGCCGGCGACGGAGCCGGGGCAGCGGTGCTCATCACCCCCCATCCTCGCCCCTCCTCAACCGGTGTGGACGGCGTACCCCGCGGCGGCCAGCGCACCGAGCACGTCGGCGGCGTGGTCGGGGCCGCGGGTCTCCAGGTGCACGCCCACCTCGACCTCCCCCGGGTCCAGGTGCGCCGTCGTCCGCTCGTGCTCGACCGACAGCACGTTCGCGGCCAGGCCGGCCAGCTCGGCCAGCAGGCCGGCCAGCGACCCCGGCCGGTCGGGGACCCGGACCCGCAGCGCCAGGTACCGGCCCGCGGCGGCCATGCCGTGCTGCACCACCTTCAGCATCAGCAGCGGGTCGATGTTGCCCCCGGAGACCACCGCCACCACCGGCGGCCGGAACGCACCGGGGTCGGCGAGCACCGCCGCGACCGCGGCCACCCCGGCCGGCTCGACGACCAGCTTGGCGCGTTCCAGGCAGAACAGCAGGGCCCGGGACAGGTCGCCCTCGCTGACCGTGCGCACCTCGTCGACCAGCGCCGCGACGTGTGCGAAGGTCAGGTCGCCGGGGGCGGCGACGGCGATCCCGTCGGCCATCGTGGCCATCGACGCCAGCCGCACGGGCCGGCCCTCGGCCAGCGAGGGCGGGAAGCAGGCGGCCCCGGACGCCTGCACCGCCACCAGCCGTACGTCGGGACGACGGGACCGCACCGCGGCGGCGATCCCGGACACCAGCCCGCCGCCGCCGGTGCAGACGACGACGGTGGCGACGTCGGGGCACTGCTCCAGCAGCTCCAGGCCCACCGTGCCCTGGCCGGCGATCACGTCGCGGTGGTCGAAGGGATGGATGGACACCGAGCCGGTCCGCGCGGCGAACTCGGTGGCGGCCAGCATCGCCTCGGTGAGGGTCGGACCGCCGAGGCGCACGGCGGCGCCGTAGCCGCGGGTGGCGGCCACCTTCGGCAGCGGCGCGGACCCGGGCATGAAGACGGTCGCCGCGCAGCCGAGTTGGCGGGCGGCCAGCGCGACCCCCTGCGCGTGGTTGCCGGCGCTCGCCGCCACCACACCGTGCGCCCGCTCGGCGGCGCTGAGCCGGGCGATCCGGGTGTACGCCCCCCGGATCTTGAACGAGCCGGCGCGTTGCAGGTTCTCGCACTTGAGCCAGACCGGGCCGCCGACCCGGTCGGCCAGTCCCCGGGAGTGCTCCAGCGGGGTGCGCCGCACCACGCCGGCCAGGAGTGCCGCGGCCGCCTCGACGTCGGTCCCGCTGACCAGCGGCACGTCCGTGCCACCGGGGAGGGAGACCTCTGCTGGACCGGGCACGCCCTCGATCCTGGCAGGTGCGGAGGAGATGGGGAGACCGTCGTGCAGTGGCCGCGCACGAACGCTGCCGGACCGTCAGGGGGTCGTCGTACCGTGGTCGAGGTGACGGCTGCCGCACCCCCCACCCCCACCCCCACCACGCTGGGCGAGCTCCGCGACAGCGGGGCCACCGCCCGGCCGGTCAAGGCCGAGATCCGCGCCAACCTGCTCGCCCGGCTGGCCGCCGGCGAGCCGACCCTCCCCGGCATCGTCGGGTTCGAGGACACCGTCGTGCCCGAGGTCGAACGCGCGTTGATCGCCGGCCACGACCTGGTGCTCCTCGGCGAACGGGGCCAGGGCAAGACGCGCCTGATCCGCACCCTGGTCGGCCTGCTCGACGAGTGGACGCCGGTGCTGGTCGGCAGCGAGCTGAACGAGCACCCGCTGGCGCCGATCAGCGTCTGGGCGCACCGGCAGATCGCCGCCCACGGCGACGCCACCCCCGTCGGCTGGCTGCACCGCAGCGACCGCTACGGCGAGAAGCTGGCCACCCCCGACACCTCGGTCGGTGACCTGATCGGTGACGTCGACCCGATCAAGGTCGCCGAGGGCCGCACGCTGGGCGACCCCGAGACGGTGCACTACGGCCTGGTGCCGCGCACCAACCGCGGCATCTTCAGCATCAACGAACTGCCCGACCTGGCCGAGCGGATCCAGGTGGCGCTGCTCAACGTGCTGGAGGAGCGGGACATCCAGATCCGCGGGTACCGGCTGCGGCTGCCGCTGGACCTGCTGCTGGTGGCCAGCGCCAACCCGGAGGACTACACCAACCGCGGGCGGATCATCACCCCGCTCAAGGACCGCTTCGGCGCCGAGGTCCGCACCCACTACCCGATCGAGCTGGCCGACGAGATCCGGCTGCTGCACCAGGAGGCGCAGACGA
>JAOPWO010000168.1 GCA_025965635.1 Modestobacter sp.
GGCGGCCGCCGCCCGCGGTGGCACGCAGCCCGCCGCCGCCGACGACGCCCAGGAGCTGTCGCCGTGAGCCGCCCGACCGAGGGCCCGACGACCGTCGTGCACGTGATGCGGCACGGTGAGGTGCACAACCCGACCGGGGTCCTCTACGGCCGGCTGCCGCACTTCCGGCTGTCCCCGTCCGGGGAGGAGATGGCGCGCACCACCGCCGACTGGTTCGTCGGCCGGGACGTCACCCACCTGGTGGCCAGCCCGCTGGAGCGCGCACAGCAGACCGCGCAGCCGATCAGCGAGGTGCTCGGGCTGCCGGTCGTGACCGACGACAGGCTGATCGAGGCCGGCAACGACTTCGAGGGCAAGACCTTCGGTGTCGGTGACGGCGCGATGCGGCACCCGGCGAACTGGTGGCGGCTGCGCAACCCGTGGCGGCCGTCGTGGGGCGAGCCGTACCGGGAGATCGCCGCCCGGATGCTGGGGGCCGTCGCGACCGCCCGCGACGCGGCCCGGGGGCACGCCGCGGTGTGCGTCAGCCACCAGCTGCCGATCTGGACCCTGCGGCTGCACCTGGAGGGCCGCAGCTACCTGCACGATCCGCGGCGCCGGGAGTGCGGGCTGGCCAGCGTCACCTCGCTGACCTACGTCGGCGACCGGCTGGACCGCATCACCTACACCGAGCCGGCCGGTGCCACCGACCCCGACGCGGTGCCCGGTGCCTAGGTCTGTCCGCGCACTCGTCGCCCTGCCGCTCGTCGCGCTCGGCGCCCTCGCCGGGTGCTCCACCGGCGAGGGCCAGGTCGACGTGGCCAACGGTGGGGAGTTCCGCTTCGTGCAGGGGACACCGGCCGGTGAGGTGATCGCGGAGGACGAGCGGGCCGCCGCGCCCGAGTTCTCCGGCACGCTGCTCGGTGGTGGGGAGTTCGCCTCCGCCGAGCTCGCCGGGGACGTCGCCGTCCTCAACTTCTGGGGATCCTGGTGCCCGCCGTGCCGGGTGGAGACCCCGCAGTTCCAGGAGGTCTACGAGGAGGTGCGCGACGACGGCGCCCAGTTCCTCGGGGTCAACGTGAAGGACGCCGAGCAGCTGGCCACGGCCTTCCTGGAGAGCAAGGCGATCACGTTCCCGTCGCTGTTCGACCCCACGGGGGAGACCGCGCTGGCGTTCCGGGACTATCCGGCGACCGCGATCCCCTCCACCATCGTGCTCGACCGGGAGAGCCGGGTGGCGGCGGTGTACACCGGTGAGGTGCGCCAGGACGACCTGCGCGCCGTGCTCGACCAGGTGCTCGGGGAGGGCTGAGGAGTGGGGGAGACCGTCACCGGTCTGGTCACCGACGGACCGCTGCTGGTCGCCGCGGCGGTCGCCGCCCTGGCCGGGCTGATCAGCTTCGCCTCGCCCTGCGTGCTGCCGCTCGTCCCCGGTTACCTGTCCTACGTCACCGGCCTGGTCGGCACCGGCGCCCGGACGACGGCGCCGGCCCCGGCCGTCGCGCCCGCCGGTGCCGGTGGCACGACCACCGAGGTGCGGACGGCGGTCGACGAGCGGTCGCCGCGCGGCCGGATGGTGCTGGGCGCGGTGCTGTTCGTGCTCGGCTTCACCGCGGTCTTCGTCGCGTTCGGTGCGCTGTTCGGCGGGCTGGGCCGGCTGCTGCTCGAGCACCAGGACGTGATCACCCGGGTGATGGGCGTGGTCACCGTCGTCGTCGGGCTGGCGTTCCTGGGCTGGCTGCCGGCGCTGCAGCGCACCCGGAAGCTCGCCGTCCGGCCGGTCGCCGGGCTGGCCGGCGCACCGCTGCTCGGCATCGTCTTCGGTCTGGGCTGGACGCCGTGCCTCGGCCCCACGCTGTCCGCGGTCAACGTGCTGGCCTTCACCGAGGCCACCGCCGGCCGTGGTGCGCTGCTGGGGCTCGCGTACTGCCTGGGGCTGGGCGTGCCGTTCGTGCTGGTCGCGCTGGGCGCGCGGTGGGCGATGGGCGCGACGTCCTTCCTCCGCCGGCACGCCGTCGCGGTCACCCGGGTCGGCGGCGCCGTGCTCGTGCTGGTCGGCCTGCTGCTGGTCACCGGCGCCTGGACCGAGATGATGACCTGGCTGCGCGGCTGGCTCGCGGCCACCGGCCTCGGCGAGGGAGCGCCGCTGTGACCGTGAGCGCTCCGCCCCGCGCCGAGGCCCTCCCCACCCCGCCGTCCCGGCCGCCGCTGCACCGCCGGCTGACCGGCCGGCTGCTGCGATGGTGGCGTCAGCTGACCGCGATGCGCACGGCGCTGGTGCTGCTGTTCCTGCTGGCGGTCGCGGCCATCCCCGGCTCGCTGCTGCCGCAGCGCTCGCTGTCGCAGAGCAGCGTCAGCCGGTACTTCGCCGACCACCCGACGCTGGCGCCGGTCCTGGACCGGCTGTACGCCTTCGACGTCTTCAGCTCGCCCTGGTTCGCCGCGATCTACCTGCTGTTGTTCATCTCGCTGATCGGCTGCGTGCTGCCCCGCGCGGCCGAGCACGCGCGCGCCTCGCTGGCCCCGCCCCCCGCGGCGCCGCGGCACCTGCACCGGCTGCCCGACTCCGGTGAGCTGGGCACGTCGCTGCCGCCGGCGGAGGCGCTGGACGTCGTCGAGGAGGAGCTGCGCGTCCGCCGTTTCCGGGTGGTCCGCCGGGAGGGCCGGGCCGGGCCCGAGGTGTCGGGGGAGAAGGGCTTCCTCCGCGAGACCGGCAACCTGCTGTTCCACCTGTCGCTGCTGGCGCTGCTGCTCGGGCTGGCCGGCGGCAAGCTCTGGGGGTACGAGGGCAG
>JAOPWO010000178.1 GCA_025965635.1 Modestobacter sp.
CCCCCAGACCGATCACGCTGACCCGGTCCGCGGCGAACCAGGCGGTCACGACCATGAGCCCCGCGATCCAGAGGAACTCGTAGCGGCCCTGCATGACCGTGGCGAAGCTGCCTTGCGACCACTGCCCGAGGGACTGCAGGAGGTCCAGGCGGTAGGCGAAGAACGTCGTGACGGCGCCCACGATGCCGCCGAGCATGATGCCGACCAGCGGGACGAGCACCAGCTGGCGGACGGGCACGACCCGGACCACCCGCAGGAACACCCAGGTGCCGACGAGGCCGAAGACCGCGGCCACGCCCATCTTCCCGACGACGGCCAGGCCGGGGGCGACGACCATCGTGACGAGCATGCCGAGCGTCGCGAACTCGCTGACCCCGGTGGTGCCCGGCTCCACGAACTTGTTGCGAACCAGCATCTGCATGATCAGGCCGGCGATGCCCAGCGAGGCACCGACGAGGACCACGGCGACCGTGCGCGGGATCCGGCTGGCGACCAGCAGGAAGGCGGCGTCCCCGTCCGCGCCGCCGCTGAGCACCGAGGCCGGGGACACGTCGGAGACGCCGACGACGAGGCTGGTCAGCACGAGCGCCACGAGGAGGACCCCGACGAGCACCCCCACCCCGGTGCGGCGGGGCCGCACCCGGGCAAGGGTGCTCGCCGGGGTGCGGTCGAGCACCGTCAACGGTGGCCGGAACGGCACTCGGTCCGGGGCGACACGGTCACTGCGCGCTCTGCAGCACGTCGTCGATCATGATCTGCGCGGTCTCGATGCCGCCGAAGACGATGTACCAGGCAGTGGGGTCCAGGTAGTGGATCTGGTCGTTCTGCGCAGCGGCCGTCTGCCGGACGATCTCGTTGTCGAGGACAGCGGCGGCTGCCTGCGCCCCCTCGGCGTCGGTGGCGGCGTCCCGGTCGACGACCCAGAGGTGGTCGGGGTTGGTCTCGAGCAGGAACTCGAAGGAGACCGGCTCCCCGTGCGTGGCGGCCTGGATGTCCTCGACCGCGGGCTGCACGCCGAAGGTGTCGTAGATCAGGCCGCCGCGCGCACCGCGGCCGGCGGCGTCCGCACCCGCCGGGGCGAGGGCGCTGAGCTCGCCACCCGAGACCATGAGCCCCAACCCGGCGCCTGCGTCAGCCGTGACCTGCCGGGCCTCCTCGATACCGGCCTCGACCTCCGCGACAGCTGCGGCCGCCTCGGCCCCGGCGCCGAGGACCTCGCCCAGGAAGGTGGCGTTGCGCTCCAGTGTCTCGGTGAACGAGCCGCGCATGCTCAGGTCGACGGTCGGCGCGATCTCGCTCAGGTCCTCGTACAGCGCGGCGGAGCGCCCGCCGATGACGATGAGGTCGGGCTGCTGTGACTCGATCTCGACGAGGTCGGCCTCGAAGAGCGTGCCGGCGTTGAAGGCGTCCGCTGCCAGGCTGTCCCGGAGGTAGTCGGGCACGGAGTCCAGCGGGGCGCCCGCGACCTCACCGCCCAGCGCGCCGATGGTGTCCAGGCTGGCCATGTCGAACACGACGATGGTCTCCGGGTTCTTCGGAACCTCGGCCGTGGTCTCCTGGAGCTGAGGGTCCTCGTCCTCGGCGGCGAGGTTCCGGTCCCAGGTGAAGGTGACGGTGTCGGCCTCGGCCGCGGCCGCGGTGCCGCTCGCGGTGTCGTTCCCGCAGGCGGTCAGGGCGAGGAGCGCCGAGAGGGAGAGGGCGGTGCCGGTCAGGGGCCGGGGCATTGCGCGCATGCAGGACTCCAGTGTCGACCAAGAGATAGGAGAGGCTCGCCTCACTTAGGTGTGCCTAACCAACCAGCCGGACCCCGGGGTTGTCACATCTCCGTGACCATTTCGTGATCTGATCGGCGACATGGACACCCGCACGCTCCGCGACCTGACCGTGTCCGCCCAGGGCCTGGGCTGCATGGGGATGAGCGAGTTCTACGGCTCCGGCGACCGGGCCGAGGCCGAGCGCACGATCCGCAGGGCGCTCGACCTGGGCGTCACCTTCCTCGACACCGCCGACATGTACGGCCCGTTCACCAACGAGCGGCTCGTCGGGCAGGCGATCGCGGGCCGGCGCGACGAGGTCACCCTGGCGACCAAGTTCGGCAACGAGCGCGGCGAGGACGGGTCCTTCCGCGGCATCAACGGCAGCCCCGACTACGTCCGGTCGGCCTGCGATGCCTCCCTGCAGCGGCTGGGGGTCGAGGTCATCGAGCTCTACTACCAGCACCGGGTGGACGACGCTGTCCCGGTCGAGGACACCTGGGGCGCGCTCCGGGAGCTGGTCGAGGCCGGCAAGATCCGGGCAGCGGGCATCTCCGAGGCCGCACCGGGCACCATCCGCCGGGCGCACGCCGTCCAGCCGGTGACCGCGGTGCAGACCGAGTACTCGCTGTGGACCCGCGACCCCGAGGACGACGGGGTGCTGGCCACCTGCGCCGAGCTCGGCATCGGCTTCGTCGCCTACTCCCCGATCGGGCGCGGCTTCCTGTCCGGGCAGATCCGCAGCCTCGACGACCTGGCCGCCGACGACTTCCGCCGGCGCAACCCGCGCTTCCAGGGCGAGGCCTTCGCGTCGAACCTCGAACTGGTCGACCGGGTGCGCGGGATCGCCGACGACAAGGGCGTGACGGCCGGCCAGCTGGCTCTGGCCTGGGTGATGGCCCAGTCGGGCCGGGACGGCAACCCGACGGTGGTGCCGATCCCGGGCACGAAACGGGTCCGGTACCTGGAGGAGAACGCCGCGGCGGCGGACGTGCCACTGACCGAGGAGGACCTGCGGCGGCTGGACGAGGCGGCGCCGCGGGGCGCGACGGCCGGGAACCGCTATCCCGACATGTCCACCGTGCACCGGTGACCAGCGTCGAGCCAGGGTTGACGTGCACACCGGCGACTCGCTGATCGGTCACCCCGTCGACCGGGTCCGCGAGGCGGCCACCGCGGCACCGCCCCCGGCGGTCGACCCGGTGCCGGCCCCCATCCCCGTCGACGCCGACGCCCGCGCTCCGCTGGAGGGGACCTCCGGTGAGGCCAGCGGCTCGGACACGACTTCGTGGGCACGAGCACCTGCTGCTGACCCAGGAGGACGGCGCCGGTCCGTGGACCTCGGCCGGCCTGACCGCGGCCGCCACCGACACAGCCCTGGGCGGCTGACCTCCGAGGTCACCGTCGGGGCGCACAGCCCGGGCAGGAACACTGGGCACGTGCACCCCCTCCCTCCGGCCTGGCGCCGGTGAGCACCGGGCTGGTCGTGCCGGCGACCGTCGCCGCCGCCGTCGTCGCCGCCCTCGGCCTGCTGTCGACCGCCCTCCGCCGCCGGATCGGCATGGCCCACCTGACCGCCACCGGGGTGCTGGAGCTGCTGCTGGTCGTCCAGGCCGTGGTGGCCGGAGCCGGACTCGCCGGCGGGCACCGGCCGGCCGAGCTGGCGACGTTCGTGGCCTACCTGGGCAGCGTCGTGCTGCTGCCGGTCGCCGGCTACCTGTGGGCCCGCACCGAGCCGACCCGCTGGGCCGGCACGGTGCTCGCCGTGGCGGCGGCCGCGGTCGGCGTCATGCTCTGGCGCCTGCTCCAGCTGTGGGAGGTCACCGGTGGCTGAGGCCCGCCCGACCGGCACGGACACCGCCGGGGGGCCCGGCCGGGTGCTCGTGGCCCTGTACGGCGTGTTCGCACTGGCCACCACCTCCCGGGCCGCCGTGCAGCTGGCCACCCAGTTCGACCGGGCACCACTGGCCTACCTGCTGTCGGCTCTGGCGGCGGTGGTCTACGTCGTCGCGACCGTCGGCCTGGTGCGGGGCGGCCGGCCGGGACGGCGCACCGCGACGATCGCCTGTGCCGTCGAGCTGGCCGGCGTGCTCATCGTCGGCGCACTGTCCCTGGCCGACCCGGCGGCCTTCCCGGACGAGACGGTGTGGTCCGGCTTCGGCCGCGGCTACTTCTACGTCCCGCTGGTACTGCCTGTCCTCGGGCTGCTGTGGCTGCGCTCCCTGGCCGCTCAGAACTCCCCGCCGCCGAAGTCCCCGCCGCCACCGAAGTCACCGCCGTCGCCGTAGTCCTCGCCGGGGTCGCCGCCACCGACGTCGTCCTGCGCGCCGTCCTGGTAGCCCTCGGCGTAGGCCTCCTCGTCACCGCCGCCGAACAGGCCGCCGTCCCCGAGGCCGGTGTCGAACAGCGCGTCCGCGACGGCGGATCCGACGACCACGCCGGCGACCGTCCCGAGCAGGCTGCCGCCGATCATGCTGCCCATCCCCATGCCGCTGCCCATGCCGAAGCCGCCCCGGCCGTTGCCCGGACCGCCGAGGCCCGGGCCGGGGCCTCCGCCGCCGAACGCCCGCTCGAGGCTGCCCGGTCGCCGGATCTCGGCCCGCGTGGCGGCCCGGGCCAGGCTGGAGGGGTCGTCCCCCCGTGGCCGCTCCGCTCCGGGGACGGACGCGAGCTGCTCGAGCACCTGGCGCCGCTGCTCG
Source organism: Modestobacter sp. (assembly GCA_025965635.1). Lineage (GTDB taxonomy): Bacteria > Actinomycetota > Actinomycetes > Mycobacteriales > Geodermatophilaceae > Modestobacter. The sequence goes on from JAOPWO010000178.1 coordinate 4,454, forward strand.
GGCGTGAGCTTCGCGAAGGCCTCGGCGTGGGCGGCCTCGACCTGGTCCGGCGGTGCGGTGCGCAGCAGGTAGCGGTAGCGCTCGATCGCCTGCTCGTCGGCCGACCGGGGCCTGTGCTGGGGTTGCGCGCCGTCGGGCGACGACGCGTGTCGTCGGCCGAAGACCCGGTCCAGGAGTCCCATCGTCGTGTCCTCTCGTCGGGCAGCCTGACCTCCCTACCCCGCTACCGGGCGGAAGAAGCACGGTGGCGCACAGGCTGGTCGTGTGCGACCGAACGGGCGCCGCTAAGATCACCCGCGTGCCGCCGACGAGCGACCTGGCCTCCGACCAGTGCGGATCGACCGTGCCCCTGGAGCCGGCGACGGTCATCGCCGGCGCGCAGCAGCCGTCCGTCGTGGGTGCGGCCGAGGCGGCCGTCTCCGGTACGGGCACGTCCGGCGGAGCCCGGGCCGCCCTCCCGGCGGTGCTCGGTGACCTCCCGGTCGCGGTGCTGGTCATCGACCAGGCCGAGGGCACCGTGGTCTACGCGAACACCGCCGCGATCGAGCTGGCCGGCAACGTGGGCCTCCCGGTGGGGATCGACACCTGGGGCGCGTCGGCCGGTCTGACCGACCTCACCGGCTCCCCGCTCGCCAGCACCAGCAACCCGCTGTCGCGGGTGGCGCAGGGCCGGCCGCTGGCCGGCGAGGCGGTCCGGCTGGCGCCGGGCCGCAGCAGCGACACCACCCGGGCCTCGGCGGCCGACGGGACCGCCGACGACCTGCTGCTGTGGGTCACCGGCTTCCCGCTGTCCCAGGACAGCAGCGAGCAGCGGCTGTCGCTCGTCGTCTTCCTCGCCCTGGAGCCCGGCGACGGCCTGGACGACCCCGAGGCGCAACTGCAGGCGCTCCGCGACCTGGCGGTGGTCGCCACCGAGATCGCCTTCACCATCACCGACCCGCGCCAGCCCGACAACCCGCTGGTCTGGGTCAACCCCTCGTTCACCCGGATCACCGGTTACGCCTACGAGGACGCGGTGGGCCGCAACTGCCGCTTCCTGCAGGGCCCGGCCACCGATCCGGTCGCGGTCGCGGAGCTGGCGACGGCGCTGCGCGACCAGCAGCCCACCACCACCACCCTGCTCAACTACCGGACGGACGGCACGGCCTTCTGGAACCAGCTGTCCATCACGCCGGTGTTCGACGGCGAGGGCACGCTGGTCAGCTTCGTCGGGGTGCAGACCGACGTCAGCGAGCGGGTCCGCGTCGAGGACGAGCGCGCGGCCGCCTTCAGTGCGGAGCGGGCAGCCCGCCGGGAGGCCGAGCAGGCGCGCGCCGCGGCCGAGCGGGCGCAGAACCGGCTGGCGCTGATGGCCGAGGCCACCAGCACGCTGAGCGCGAC
>JAOPWO010000237.1 GCA_025965635.1 Modestobacter sp.
CACCAGCATGCAGCTGCTGAGCTGGCGACTGAGCACGCTGGCCGACGAGGACCGGATGACCGCCGCGATGGCGTCGATGGCCAAGATGAACAACTGCAAGAAGGCCCGGCAGATCGTGGCCGACGCTCGCGACCTGTTCGGCGGCGACGGCATCCTGCTCGAGCACCACATCGCCCGGCACCATGCCGACATCGAGGCGATCTACACCTTCGAGGGCACCGACCACGTGCAGGCGCTCATCGTCGGCCGCGAGGTCACCGGCATCTCCGCGATCACCGGCCGGCGGAAGGCCCGGGCGGCCGAGGCGGCACCGGAGCCGCCGCGGTCGATCTGAACGTCAGCCGGCGCGCTGGAACTGCGCTGCGGTGACCCGCCGGCAGTCGGCGCAGGCGGTGCGCCCGGCGCCGAGACGGTCCCAGCGCAGGGCGCCCCACACCTGCACGATCGCCCCGCAGACGGCGAGCTCCACCTCCCCGTCGAGCTCGTCGGCCGGGCGGTGCGCCTCGACGGCGTGCCAGGAGGCCGGCTGATCGACGGGCTGAGCCCAGGACCGGCGATCTGGTCGGGCGAACCCGACGACGTAGCTGCCCACGCCTCCAGTGTGCCCCGGGACACAGCGCTCAACCACTCGACCGGGGCACCGACCGGTTGCCCAGCGGGGACCGGGCGCGGACGGGGCGCGGACGGGCCGCGGGCACCGCCGCTGCGGCGTAGCGTCCGCCCGGTGAGCACGGTCCGGGCGGTGCACGGCGCTGAAGAGCCCCGGCCCCCGCCTGACGTGACGTCGCTGATCCCGATGGTCCGGCGCATCATCGCCGCGCGGGTCGACGACGCGGCCCTGGCCGAGGATCTCGTGCAGGAGACCCTGACCCGCGTGCTCGCCGCCGCGTCGCGCGTGGAGACCGGGATGCTCGAGCCCTACGCGATCGTCACCGCCCGCAACGTGATCGCCTCGCTGTGGCGGGAGCAGGACCGGCACCGGCGCAACCAGCACCGGGTGGTCGACCTGTGCCCGTCCGACGCCCCGGATGCCGACCTGCTCGCCCGCGAGGAGCAGGAGGCCGTGTCCCTCGCCCTCTCCCGGCTGTCCGACCGGGAACGCCGGCTGCTGCTGGCCCACGAGGTGACGGGGCAGGACACCCGCTCGCTCGCCGGCGAGCTCGGTTCCACCGCGGGCGCGGTGGCCGCCCAGCTCAACCGCAGCCGGGCCCGCCTGCGGGTGGAATACCTGCTGGCCCTCGACCGCACCGAACCGCCCACCGAGCGGTGCCGACCGGTTCTCCTGGCGCTGTCGGGAGGCGACCGGCGGCGGCAGCGCGAGGTCGACGCCGGGCGGCACCTGCTGGAGTGCGACGTCTGCGCCCGGCTGAGCGAGCCGTTGCTGGCGCGTGGCCAGAACCGGGACGGCGAGGTGTGCATCCCCATCCGGTCGGACGGCGACATCGTCGCGGCCCGGCAGGCCGCCCGGGAGCTGGCGTCGCGGCTCGGCTTCTCGCGCACCGACCTCACGCTGATCGCGACCGCGGTCTCGGAGGTGGCGCGCAACATCGTCCGCTTCGCCGGCTCCGGCGAGGTCGTGGTCTCGCTGCTCGAACGGCCGCGCCGTGGCGTGCACGTCGTGGCCCGGGACACCGGGCCTGGCATCGCCGACGTCGAGCAGGCCATGGTGGACGGCTACAGCACCTACTCCGGCCTCGGGCTGGGACTCCCCGGCGCACGTCGGTTGATGGACGAGTTCGCGGTGGCCTCCGAGATCGGTCGCGGCACCACGGTGACCATGACGAAATGGCGGGACCAGCGATGACCGAGGACCACGGCGCCTCCACCCGGACGTCGCTCTCCGAGCGGGCCGACCACTTCCGGCCCACCGGCGACGAGGACCAACTGCTCCCGCAGCTGGTCGCGCACCTCCGCGAGCACCGCACCAAGCTCCGCCAGGAGTGGGCCGGCCGGATCCAGGACTCCGGCCTCCTGCACGCCATGACCCCGCAGGAGATGGCCGACGAGACGACGTCGGTCTACGACAACTACGTCGGGGTGCTGGAGACCGGCAGCGTCGAGGCGCTCCAGCGGTACGCCCGCGACCTGTCCGAGCGGATCATCCCGCGTGGCGTCGAGACCCACGAGGTGGTCGGGATCGTCCTCCTGCTGCGCGACGTGCTGGCCCGGTCGCTGTTCGAGAAGTACCAGCGCGACTTCGGTCTGCTCAACCGGGTGCTGGACGCCTACGAGCCGGCCGCCAACCGGATCGCCAACACCGTCGCGGTCAGCTTCGTCGAGGAGCGCGAGCGCATCATCCGACAGCAGCAGGACTCCATCCGGGAGCTGTCCACCCCGGTGCTCCCCGTCCGGGAACGGCTGCTCATCCTGCCGATCATCGGCATCCTGGACGGCGAGCGGGCCCGGCAGCTCACCGAGCAGTTGCTGACCGGGATCCGGACGCACCGGGCCAAGGTCGTCGTCATCGACATCACCGGCGTCCCGGACATCGACGAGTCGGTGGCCGACCACCTCGTGCGGACCGTCGACGCCTCCCGGCTGATGGGTGCCAGCGTCATCATCACCGGGTTGTCGCCGCTGATCGCGCAGACCCTGGTGACGATCGGCGTCGACCTCAGCAAGATGGACACGATCGGCGACCTCCAGGGCGGTCTGGAGGTCGCCGAGCGCCTGCTCGGCTACACGGTCACCCGGGACGTCGGGATGGGTGGTCCATGACCGGCGGTCCCAAACTCGTCTCGATCCTCCGCCAGGGCGCGTACCTCATCGCCTCGGTGCACACCGCCCTCGACGACAGCCAGATGGTCCGCTTCCGCGACGACCTGGTCGAGCAGATCGGCCGGCACCGGTCCCGCGGCGTCATCATCGACGTCGCGGCACTGGACGTGCTCGACTCCTTCGGCGCCCGCACGCTGCGCACGATCGGGGAGCTCGCCCGGCTTCGCGGGGCGGTGACCGTGATCGTCGGCATCCAGCCCGACGTCGCCTTCGCCATCGTGTCGCTGGGCATGTCCACCGGCTCGCTGGTGACCGCGCTCGACCTGGAGGAGGGGCTCGCCCTCCTGGACCACGGCGTCGGGGCCGGCCGGAGCACCCTCCCGGACAGGCGCCGGCCCCGCCGATGACGGCGCTGGACGACCTGGTCCGGGACTACCGGGTGGCCTTCCTGCACTACCTCCCCCGTCACGAGGAGGCGGCCCTGGCCCGCGGGTACGAGTTGGGCCGGTCGGCGGTCACCCAGGGGGTCAGCATCCTGGAGCTCGCCCGGGTGCACCACGAGGTGGTCCTGGAGGTGCTCCGCGAGACGCCGCAGCAGGACGTCCCCGCGGTGGCCACCGCGGCGTCGGAGTTCTTCCTCGAAGTGCTGGCCCCCTTCGACATGGCCCAGCGCAGCTTCCTCGCGGGCCGCACCGCACCCCGGGACGCACCGGGCCCCCGACCGAGGAGCAGGGGCAGGGCTCCCCGGCCGGGGGCGGGAGGTGGCACGACGGGCGTGCCGACGGACTAGCCGGTGCGCCAGGCGTCCACCGGTCCCGGGTGGACAGCGGCGGGACCCGTCGCTGTGCGGTTGCGAGGAGGAAGACGCCTCCGGCAGGCCGGCATGACGTCGGCGGTGCCGCGGGCCCCGGC
>JAOPWO010000263.1 GCA_025965635.1 Modestobacter sp.
GTGCCCCGGCGACCACCGCCGCGGGCGCGGAGCCGCCCGCCGGCGGCACGCCGACCGCGACCAGCCAGCCGGCGGACGACGGCGAGAGCGGTGGCAGTGCCGACAGCGGTGATGGTGACGACGGCGGCGCGCCGGCCTTCCCCGGTGACACGTCGGCCGACAGCGCCGAGCCCGTCGATCCGGCCGGGCTGACGGTGACCGACGTCCGGCTCGCCGGCCACGACGGCTTCGACCGCGTCGTCCTGGACGTGGGCGGGCAGGGCACTCCCGGGTGGGAGGTGCAGTACGTCGACGGCGCCACCTCCGAGGGCACCGGCGCTCCGGTCGACCTGGCCGGGCCGGCCTACCTGCGGGTCGTCCTCACCGGCGTGACGTACCCCTACGAGTCCGGGCTGGCCGAGCGTCCCCGCGGCGCTGTGCCGACCGCCGGGACCGACGCCGTCACCGGCGTCTGGTACGACGGCACCTTCGAGGGGCAGGCGCTGGCCTACATCGGGACGACGGGGGAGCAGCCGTTCCGGGTGTACGCGCTCGGGGACCCGACCCGGGTGGTCGTCGAGGTCGCCACGGGCTGACCGGCGTCAGCCGAGGCGGGCGGTCAGCTCCACGGAGTCGTCGGTGACCGTGGTGCAGGTCAGCGACAGGGGTCCGGCCGAGACGCTCTCGCCCTGGGCGCAGGACACGCTGGCGTCGCCCACCGACAGGCTCGCCCGGCCGTCCTGGACGCCGCCGAACGCGAGGGAGGTGCCGAGGATCTCGGCCTCGGCCTCCGAGCCGGTCAGCGTGGCCGTGCACTGGCTGCCCGAGCAGCTCACGTTCTGGGAGGAGAAGCTGCAGCCGGTCAGTGGCAGCACGAGGAGGGCGGCGGCCGTAGTCAGCCCGGCGGCGCGGCGAGTCAGCGGGAAGGCCATGCCCGGAGGGTAGGGGTTCAGCCGGGAGGCGTGGGCGAGGTGGGTGGGGACGTGCCGTCCGGTCCGTCGACGGAGTCCCCGTCGCCGGTCGGCAGCGGCGCCACGTAGCTGCGCTGGATGGTGACCTCGGCCTGGCCGAGCCCGCCCAGGGTGATCTCGTCGTAGGCGGTGAGCTCGCCGGTCGTGCGGTCGATGTAGAGCAGCGTGCAGCTCAGCGGCGTGGGGTCCTCGCCCTGCAGGCCGCGGAGTCCGGCTCCGCCCGTGGAGCCCTCGACCATCAGCCGGGTGCCCGCGTCGAGCACCTCGACGTCGCGTTCGTGGGTGTGGCCGGCCAGCACCAGCGGCACGGCACCGTCCAGGGGTGCGGCGGCCTTGGGGTCGTGCACCAGGGCGATCGCGGGGGGCGTGGGCAGCGTGGCGACGAAGGCGACCAGCTCCTCACCGTTGGCCTCCAGGCTCTCCTGGGCCGCCTCGGAGTCCTTGTCCGGGGTGAAGCGCGGATCGGCGGCGCCGACCACGGTGAGCCCGGCGACGGTCACCGCCGAGTCGTCGAGCACGGTGGTGTTCGGCTGGGCGGCGACCGCGGCGGCGGTGACGGCCGAGTCGTGGTTGCCGCGGATGTAGACGTAGGGCACACCGAGCGCGCCGACGGCGGACAGCAGTTGGTTCTCCGGCACGCTGCCCCAGTCGGTGATGTCGCCGGTGTCCAGCACCGCGTCCACGTCGAACTGCGCCACGACCTCGCTCATCAGGTCGAATCCGGAGGGCGCCAGGTGCAGGTCCGAGACGTGCAGCACCGCCACCGTGTCGGCGGAGCCGCCCGGGTCGGGGAGCGCGGACACCGCCGAGTACAGGGTGCTGACGTTCGCGACCAGGTCCTCGAGGGACGCTCGGTAGGCGTCGAAGCGGGCGACGATGTCCTCCGCGCTCCCGATCAGGCTGTTGGCGTTGACCAGCAGCCCGGTGTACGTGGGCTGGGACAGGGCCTCCGGCCGCCAGGTGACCGCGCCGAGCCCGGCGGTGCCGGTGACCAGCGCCGCGGCCAGACCGAGGGCGATCACTGGTTCGCGGCGGCGCCGGAGGACCACCAGCGAGGTGAGCGCGGCTCCGCCGAGCGCGGCGGCGCCCGTCGTCCAGGCCAGCCGGACGACGGCGGACCGCAGGTCGTCGCTCACCGTGTCCACGACACCGTCGAGCTGGGTCGGGTCGTTGGCCAGGCTGAGCACGCGTACCTGGTCGACCCGGCGGAGCTGGACGTCCAACCGGAGCGGCCCGTCGTAGGCGTCGACGGCGAGTGCGCCCAGCGGCGGGATCTCCAGCTGTGCCCCGCCACCGGTCGGCCGGAAGGAGACGGTGGCGTCGAACGGCCCGATCGGTGCCTCGACGTGCGCGAACAGGACCACGCCCAGCACCGCTCCGACGGTGGCGACCAGCACCCGGACCGCCCAGCGCACGCTGCGGCGGCGGCCGTCCCCGCGGGCAGGGGCCGCCTCCACCGGGAGCTCGGATGCGGCGGGTCCGGTCATCGGCGCCCAGGCTAGTGAGCGCCGGGGGCGGCCCGGGTGGTCAGCCGCGGGGTCTCACCCTTCGCGGGTGCTGCCGGTCGAGAAGACCCAGGCGCGCAGCGCCACGAAGCGGATGGCGCCGATGGCGCCGGTGACGGCGATGACCAGGCCGATCTGGGCGAAGGCGTGGACATCGCCGAACAGGGTGCTGAAGCCGGCCAGGGACATCGAGGTGGCGATGAGCCCGATGGCCGCGAGCCCGCCGCCCTCCCACTGGGCGGTGAACCAGGTGACCTCACGCCCGGCGTGGAAGGTGAGCCGCCGGTGCAGCTCGTTGGCCAGGACCGTGGTGGCGATCGCGCCGACGAGGTTGGCGATCTGGTCGCCCAACCCGTCGAGGGCCAGGAACAGCCCGCTGTACACCAGCGTGGTCAGCCCGCCCACGAACACGAAACGGGCGAACTGGCCGAGGGTGTCGTCTCCGCGCAGGTGCTCGCGGGCGTGCCGGAGGGCGTCGGTCACCCGGTCGGGCCCGGCTTCCGGCGCGTCCGGCACCTGGCCGTCCACGCCGGCCAGGTGACTCCGGCGGAGGACTGACGGGCAGGTCACCGGAGCTCCTCCTGACGGTCTAGCGGGTGGACGCGGGCAGCAGTGCTCCACCGTTCGTTGCTTGCAGGAACCATTGTCCGGCCCAGCATGTTCCCTGTGCGTGCCCCGTTCCATCCGTGACACGCCTCACCCCGTCCACGTCGTGACCAGACCGTCACGTCCACGGGGGCGCGCGGGAACGGTGAGGACTCCTCCGGTCGAGCGGGTTCCGCGCGGCTCGACCGGGTAGGGGAGGCCCATGAGCCTGCTGGGTGTGCTGGACCGCATCGCCGACCTGCCGACCATCGACCGGGCCATCGAGCCGGCCCGCAAGGCGGTCAACGCCGTGCTCCGCCCGCAGCTGGTCAGGGACGTACTGCACGGCAGTTGGCTCGGCCACCCCCTGCACCCGGTGCTGGCCCAGGTGCCGGTGGGCACCTGGGTGTCCGCGGGGGTGCTCGACCTCGTCCCGGCCGCGCGGCCCGCCGCGGCGGTGCTCATCGGCACCGGTGTCGCCGCCGCTGTCCCGACGGCGCTGAGCGGCGCGGCGGACTGGTCGGAGCAGGACATCGGCGTACGGCGCCTGGGCGCGGTCCACGCGGTCGCCAACAGCGTGGCGCTGGGCCTCTACGTCGGCTCGCTGGTGGCCCGGGCCAACGGCGCCGGCACGCTGGGGCGGGTGCTGTCCTACACCGGGCTCGGGCTGGCCGGCGCTTCCGCGGCGATCGGCGGGCACATGTCGTACGCGCAGTCGTCGGGCGCCTCGCACGCGGCGACCACGGCCCGCACGCTGACGCACGAGTGGATCGACCTGGGCCCGCTGGACGACTTGGCCGAGGGGCGACCCACCTCGCGCACGGGGGAGGGGCAGGGCGCGCCCGTCCCGCTGGCCGTGGTGCGCCGCGGCCACGAGGTCGACGTCTTCATCAGCGCCTGCTCCCACCTGGGCGGGCCGCTGGCCGAGGGGACGGTCGAGGACGTCCGCGGCCACGAGTGCCTGGTCTGCCCCTGGCACGGCTCGGCGTTCGACGTGGGCAACGGGCAGCCGCGCCGCGGCCCGGCCGCCAACCCGCAGGAGAAGCTCGACGTCCGGTACGAGGCCGGGCGCGTCTTCGCCCGGCTGGCGGGACGCCACCTCGGGGGCTGATCGTCCTGCGCTCCGTCCCCGTGCGGAGCGGCCGCAGCGCTGGGAGCCCTCGGGTTGCTGGTCGCCGGCTGCGGAGCCGGGAGCGAGCAGCCTCCCCGGGCCGGTTCTTCGACGCAGTCGACCGCCGGCCAGGCTGCACGCCGAGGAGTGCGCAGTCGCGGCGGTGCTCGACGTGGTCGGGATCGCGGTGACCGAGCTCGCGTCCACGCCGGACGGCGGGCACCTGGCCGGGGCGGTGGTGTCGACCCGTCGGGCCGGCGACGAGCTGGTGGAGGTGGCGGCGCGGTCCCGCAACGCGACGCGCACCGGGCGGCGCTGGGGGAGCTGGTTGACCGGGTCTGCGCCTGAGCGGCGCCTACTCCTCGTCCTCCTCGAACATCGCCACCAGCTCGTCGGCGGTGCACGCCACGTGCAGCGGCACGATCGAGACGGTCCACGACGGGCGCTGGTCGTCCACTGCGAGCGCGAGGTCCCAGGCGGCGCGGGCGGTGAGCGGGCCGAAGCAGGCGTCGTCCCCGTCGTCGCTGACGGCCACCTCGACCAGCCAGGTGTCGGAGAGGTCGGCGGCCAGCTCGGCGAAGTCGGGATCGGTGCCGTCCTCGGGTTCCGGGGAGTCTGCCTGGACGGGGTAGATGAGCGCCATGCCACACCTTCCCAGAGCCAGGCGCACCGTCGGAGCACCGGCTCCACCGCATCGGGGAACCTGATCCTGGACATCGCGAGCAGCCGGTGACCACGTCGAGGCGTCGGCGACGCTGCTGCAGCGCGACGACGGGCCGTGCGTCGTCCAGGTCCACGGCGACCGGTGCACAGCGGCGAACTGCCCGCCGTGACGCCGGGCGGCGACCGCAGGGGCTCCCGCCGACGCCGGTCGGGAACTCGTCCGGACGCGGCAGCTCCGGAGGGCTGCTGACCGTCACCGGGGCGCTGCCGGGATCGCGCTAGCCCCGCAGCGGGCCGCAGATGTCCCCGCGTCGTCTCGTGGGGGCTCGAGGGTCTCCTGCACCCGCTGGGCCTCCGGTGGATGCAGAGGGCCACGTCGACCTGGGCATCCGCGGCGACACCGGACGGTCCACCCACCGTTTGCGGGACGGCCGCGCCCCGGGTCCAGGACGCCTGTCCCGGTGTGCTGGCCCGGCGTGCCACCCGGTGGGCTCACCGGAGCAGTGTCAGCACGGCGAGCACAACGGCGCCGGCAACGACGTCGAGGGCGATCGTGGCCGCGATCCGCTGCCGTGAGCGCGGGCCACCTCCCCGCAGCACAGCGACCTGCACGGCGATGAGGTTGGCCAGGCACGCGATGAGTGCCAGCGGAACAGCGATCCGGGTGGGCCAGCCGAACAGGGCCGCGGTCACCACGACGACCAGTGCCGGTAGCGCCGCCTCGGCAACTGGCCAGGAGTGCCGGAGCGCCGAGCCCCAGGTCGCCAGTTCCGTGCTCACAACGGCGGCGTAGCCGTGCGCGAGCCACATCGAGGCCCCGTAGCCGAGGACGAGCAGGGCGAGCCGGCTCGCGCTGGACGAGGCGTACTCGGCGACGACGACCGCGACGCTGATCGTCCCGTAGACGCTGGTCGTCCAGGCGGACCGGTCACCCCGCGGCCTCCCGGTCCTGGTACTCGTGCTTCCTCTGCCCACCAGAACAGCGTGCCCGCCGCGGCTCGACCGGCCCGGCTCGGGGGAGCTAGGACGTCGGGGAGCACCGGTCGGCGGATCCGCGGAGCTCTGGGCCGGCAGGTTGTGCTCAGCGCCTCCCGTCGGTGCCAGGCGCCGGTGTCAGCAGAGGGCGCTCGAAGACCGGCTGGTGACTTTCGTCGTGATCCCGGAACTGTCGGTGGCAGTTTGTTAGATCTCCGGCACACCCACACAGCGTCGTAGCAGCGAAGGAGGCAGGACATGTCCCCCGTCATCACGGTGACACGGGCTGAGCTCCAGGGCCGTCGGCGTGCGCTCCTCGCGGGGCTCGGCACGAACCTGGAGCACTGCGCGCGCCTCGCCGTCACGCGCACGCTCACCGGTGCCGAGCTGGACGCGAAGGAAGAGCTCGACGAGATCGCCTTCCTGCTCGGGGAGTAGTCCCCGCGAGTACCGGAGTCGCTGGAGGACGCCTCGGCTCGCTTCGCGACCGAGGTCCAGGAAACCCTCGACGGCGCTACCTCGAGGCCGTCCGATCGGACTTCGGTGTCTGTTCGGTGCTAGATCGCGCCCCTTCGATCCGGCCCGACTACCCGGCCGACATGACGACGGCTGCGGTGGCGCACTGGCAGATCCACACCGAGCGGGGGGTCTCCCACCTTCTGGGCCGGGCTCACGCGGTGGATCCCAGCCGCGTCGGCGAACCCCACGAGTTGTCCTCGCTGCACATCCCCGTCGGCGGTCCGCGATGCCCCGGCACCGCGACCGTGCTCGAGGAGCTCGGCTGGGTCCTCCAGCCGCCGCCGGTCGAGCCCGCGGCGAACGTCAAGGCACCCCGTCGGTGGTGGTGACCCCGCCCTGCGCAGGGCGGGGCCACACGTTGGTCAGGACGCCGGTGAGGTGCTGCCCTCCGGCGGGTCGAGGGCGCAGAGGCGGCAGTCCACGAGGTCCGACTGATCCGACGTGTGGATCCGCGCGGGCTCAGTGAGCGCCCAGGCGCTCGTGCTGGTCGGCCTCGGTGTCCGGTGACACGTCGCGCGGACGGGCCTCAGTCGCCTCGACCGGGTGCTGTGTCGTGCACGAGGTCGCGACATGTCCGCACGGGTGTCTCGGGGCCCGGTGGAAGCTCACGGCTCCGTTCAGGAGGACCGGCCCCGGTAGCCTCACCTCGGGCTGCAGACGGCTCCGGTGTCTCACGCGTTGTCTGGTGAGTTGTCTGGAGAGTTCTCTGCACCTACCGGGCCTCTAGCTCAACTGGCAGAGCAGCGGACTTTTAATCCGCGGGTTGTGGGTTCGATCCCCACGGGGCCCACCCCTCTTGACCTGGGATCTTGTCCCCTCGCGTGCCTCTCCGGTGCCCGTCACGGCAGCATCAGGGGCCGTTGTGGTCCCGGTGTGGTCACGCGCGGTGTCGGCGACGGTGTTGGCCGCCTGCTCGAACGCCGAGGAAGAGTGTCGCTGTTGCCACGTCCTCGGCTGTGCCCGAGTTCCGGCCACGGCGACTTCTCGAGCAGCGCCTCGTCCAGCTCCGGGTCCTCGAGGAGCGTCCGGACCATCGCGGTGGCCAGGAACCCCGGGCGGACGGCGTCGACGTTGATGCGTTCGGGGGCGAAGTCGACGGCCAGCTGGCGGGTGAGTGTGACCACCGCGCCCTTCGTGGCGCAGTACCCCGGTTCGGCGGCGAGCCCGACCAGGCCGCCGATGTCGAGCAGCTTGTCGGCCATGCCGGTCCCTCGTTTCGGCGTGGGGTGTGCCGACATGAACGCGGCAGGCCCGCGGATCACCGCGAGCGCCCCGGCGGGCCGGGCGCGGAGGTCGGCGCGAAGGCGGTCAGCGGGTGAGGTGCTCGACAAACCAGTCGCGGGTGGCCGGGCCGGAGACGTCGACGCCGTCGCCGTAGGCGTCGAAG
>JAOPWO010000272.1 GCA_025965635.1 Modestobacter sp.
AGCGCGGCGGCCTGTCCGGCTACCCCAGCCGGGCGGAGAGCGAGCACGACTGGGTGGAGAACAGCCACGCCTCCACGTCGCTGTCCTACGCCGACGGGCTGGCCAAGGCCTTCGCCGTGCGCGGCGAGCGACGTCCGGTGGTGGCCGTGATCGGCGACGGCGCGCTGACCGGCGGGATGGCCTGGGAGGCGCTGAACAACATCGCCGCCGCCCAGGACCGGCCGGTGGTCATCGTCGTCAACGACAACGGCCGTTCCTACTCACCGACCATCGGCGGCGTCGCCGACGCGCTGGCCACCCTGCGGCTGCGGCCGGGCTACGAGCAGGCGCTGGACGCCGTCCGGCAGGCCCTGCACAAGGCCCCGGTCGTCGGCTCGACGCTGTACGACGCGCTGCACGCGATCAAGAAGGGCCTCAAGGACGTCCTCTCCCCGCAGGGGATGTTCGAGGACCTCGGCATGAAGTACGTCGGCCCGGTCGACGGCCACGACGTCGAGGTGATGGAGTCCGCGCTGCGCCGGGCCCGGTCGTTCGGCGGCCCGGTGATCGTGCACGCCGTCACCACCAAGGGCTTCGGCTACCCGCCGGCCGAGACCGACACCGTCGACGCCTGGCACTCCACCGGGGTGTTCGAGCCCGACAGCGGCCTGTCCTCGGCCGCCAAGGGACCGGAGTGGACCGATGCGTTCGCCGACGAGCTGGTGCGGATCGGCACCGAGCGCTCCGACGTCGTCGCGATCACCGCGGCCATGCTGCACCCGACCGGCCTGGCGCCGTTCGCCGAGCGGTTCCCGGAGCGCACCTATGACGTGGGCATCGCCGAGCAGCACGCGCTGACCTCGGCGGCGGGCCTGGCCATGGGCGGCATGCACCCGGTCGTGGCCATCTACTCGACGTTCCTCAACCGGGCGTTCGACCAACTGCTCATGGACGTCGCGCTGCACCGCCAGCCGGTCACGCTCGTGCTCGACCGGGCCGGGGTCACCGGCTCCGACGGCGCCTCGCACAACGGCATGTGGGACATGTCGATCGCCTCGGTCGTCCCGGGGCTGCAGCTGGCCGCTCCCCGCGACGAGCCGACGCTGCGCGAGGCGCTGCGCGAGGCCGTCGCGGTGAGCGACGGGCCGACCGTGGTGCGCTTCCCCAAGGGTGCGCTGCCGGTGGAGATCCCGGCGCTGGAGCGCCGCGGGCCGGTCGACGTGCTGCGCCGGGGGACCGCTCCGGAGGTGCTGCTCGTGGCCGCCGGCTCGCTGGTGCCGATGTGCCTGGCCGCCGCGGAGCGGGTCGCCGACCACGGCATCGAGGTGACCGTCGTCGACCCGCGCTGGGTGGTGCCGGTCGCCCCCGAGCTGGTCGAGCTGGCGCAGGAGCACCGGCTGGTCGTCACCGTCGAGGACGGCGGCCGGGCCGGCGGGCTGGGCTCCCTGGTCACCCGGGCACTGCAGGACGCCGACAGCGACGTCCCGGTGCGCACCATGGGGCTGCCGCAGCAGTTCTTCGAGCACGGCAGCCGCGCCCAGGTGCTGGCCGACGCCGGGCTCACCGAGCAGGACGTCGCCCGCCGGGTCGTCGAGTGGGCCGCCCGGCTCGCCGACCGGCCGAGCGGGCGCAACAGCGTGGCGGCGGCCCCCGCCGAGGGCTCGTGACTGCGCCGGCCGGACCGCCGCAGGTGATCGCGGAGATCCAGGTCGCGCCGTCCCCACCCGGCCGGCCGGACGACCGCCACGCGCACGTCGAGGCGGCGATCGCGGTGATCAAGGCGTCCGGGCTGCGGTGCGAGGTGGGCGCCCTGGGCACCACGCTCGAGGGCGACGCCGACGTCGTCTGGGCGACCCTGCGCGCGGCGCACGAGGCCATGCTCGCCGCCGGTGCGACCTCGGGGATCTCGCACCTCAAGGTGGCCACCGTGAACCGCACGATGGACAGCCTCACCGCCAAGTTCCGCTGATACGAGCGCTCGCGTCGGAGGAGATGCCGCGCATGCCGGCGGAGATGGGCTGGCCCCGCCCCGACGTGATCATCGAGGGCGAGGTGCTCGAGGTCGATCCGCCGGACGGGTCCTGCCGGCTGACCCGCACCCGTCAGACGGTCGAGGGGCACGACGGCGTGCGGACGCTGCTGCAGGGCGGCGACGTGGCGCTCGACTCGGCGCTCCCGGCCGACGAGCCGGCCCGGTCGGTGGGGCGGACCGCGGGCAGACTCGCCGACCTGCTCGGCGACTGAGCTCAGCCGGCGACGATCGCCTCGGTCAGCAGGTCGCGGGTCAGCTCGATCTGCCAGTCCCGCGCGCCGCCGGCCCGCAGGAGGGCGGTCACCGTCTCGGCGTCGGCCGGGGACGGCGGGCTCCACACCAGCCGGCGCATGAGGTCGGGGGACAGCAGGTTCTCCACCGGGACCGACCACTCCTCGGAGATCCGGGTGAGCCCGGCGCGGGCGACCGTCAGCCGGGCCGCGGCCGCCGGGTCGCGGTCGGCCCAGCGGTTGACCGGCGGCGGGCCGTCACCGGGGCGGCTGTGCGGGGGCAGGTCGCCCTCCGGGATCTCCCGGCCACGGGTGAGCGCCCCGAACCAGGTGGACACCAGCTTCCGGTTGGCCCGGCCCCGGAACACCGGCAGCTCCAGCAGCGCGTTCTCGGTCTTCGGGTCGGCCTTCACCGCGGAGACGATGGCGGCATCGGGCAGCACCCGGCCCGGCGCGATGTCCCGCCGGCGGGCCAGCTCGTCCCGCGCCAGCCACAGCGACCGGAGCATGCCCAGCTGCCGGCGGTTGCGCAGACCGTGCATCCCCGAGGTGCGCCGCCACGGATCGACCCTGGCAGCGGGCGGGCCGGCGGCGAGGATCGCCTCGAACTCCTGCCGCGCCCACTCGGTCTTGCCCTGTTCCTCGAGGATGGCGGCGAGCGCGTCGCGCAGGTCGACCAGCACCTCTACGTCCAGCGCCGCGTAGACCAGCCAGTCCTCGGGCAGCGGGCGGGTGCTCCAGTCGGCGGCCGAGTGGCCCTTCTGCAGCGAGAAGCCGAGCAGTGACTCCACGACCGCGCCCAGGCCCACCCGGGGCAGCCCGGCCAGCCGCGCGGCCAGCTCGGTGTCGAAGAGCCGGCCGGGCACGAGCCCGATCTCGGCCAGGCAGGGGAGGTCCTGGTTGGCGGCGTGCAGCACCCACTCGGCGTCGGCGATCGCGTTCTGCACCACCGAGAGGTCGGGCAGCGGGATCGGGTCGATCAGCCCGGTACCCGAGCCGTTGCGGCGCAGCTGCACCAGGTAGGCGCGCTGCCCGTACCGGTAGCCCGACGCGCGCTCGGCGTCCACGGCCACCGGGCCGGTGCCGGCGGCCAGCGCCTCGGCGTAGGCCACCAGCGCGGTGGAGGTGTCGGTGACCGGCGGCAGCCCG
This sequence comes from Modestobacter sp., assembly GCA_025965635.1. Lineage (GTDB taxonomy): Bacteria > Actinomycetota > Actinomycetes > Mycobacteriales > Geodermatophilaceae > Modestobacter. Next base: position 3,391 of record JAOPWO010000272.1, read on the forward strand.
TCACGCGGTGCCAGCAGAGGGACCGCGGTCGACTCCTCGGGGACGTCCGCGTCGGCGCCCACCACGGGGACGGCGACGACGGGCTCCTCGGGGAGGTCGGCGGCCGACAGCTCGGTGCTCAGGACAAGACCCCCGCGGCTGGTGCGAGGCGGACGCCGTCGGCCCGGGACAGGCCCAGCGACATCCGACCTCCCGTCATCGGCCGGTCGGAGGTGACCGGCGCGTCCGGCACCGGCCCCGCAGGGCCCCGTGCCGGGGAACGGGGACGAGTCTAGGCGCCGGCGCCGGCGCCGGCGGCCTGCCCGCCCGCGCCGAGCAGGTGCACGCCCTCGGGCGGCAGGCCCGCCGCGATGGTCAGCACCTCCAGGTAGGCGCGCAGGTGCCGGTCGAGGGCCGTGCCCTCCGCCGTCCAGGAGGCGCGGATCTCCACGTCCACGGAGTGCTCGGGCGCGGCGATCTCACCGAACCGGGTGGAGGCGGTCCGGGTGACGGTGCCGCCGAGGTGGTGATGCCCGGCCCTGGTGTCGTCCAGGGCGTCGGTGAGCCAGCTCCAGGCGACCTCGGAGAACATGGCGTCGTCCACCATGTGCTCGTCGGTGACCGCGGAGACGTAGCCGACGCAGCGGGTGGTGCCGGCCCACGCCTCGTGGCCTGCGGGGTCGAACAGCACGATGAACCGGCCGCTGGCGATGTCGACGTCGTCGTCACCGTCCGGCTCGCAGACGCTCAGCGCGATCGCGTGGGCGAAGGGGGCCAGCCGCTGCGGGGCAGGGATGTGCTCGACGACGACCTCGGCCCGGACGCGCACGGTGGCGAGGGCCTCGAGCGCCGCCTGGAACGCAGCCGGCACCGGGGCGTCCTCGGCGGGACGGGTGCGTTGCGGAGCCACCTGCGCAGGGTAGGTGGCAACGGCCGCGCAGCGGGGTCCCGACGCGCCGCCGCAGCCCGGGCAGGACGTCTGGGAGCATCACCCCTCGTGGGAACACCTATCACGCCCGGCCCGGCCGACTCCGACCTCGTCCGCGCCGCGCGCGGGCTGCCGGTCTCCCGGACGCCGGTGTGGTTCATGCGTCAGGCCGGGCGGTCGCTGCCGGAGTACCGCACGCTCCGGGCCGGGACGGCGATGCTGCAGGCCTGCCAGGACCCCGACATGGTCACCGAGATCACCCTGCAGCCGGTCCGCCGGCACGGGGTGGACGCGGCGATCCTCTTCTCCGACATCGTCCTGCCGCTGGTCGTGGCCGGCGTCGACATCGAGATCAAGCCCGGGATCGGGCCGGTCGTCGCAACCCCGGGGCGCACGGGGGCCGATGTCGACGCGCTCCCGCCGCTGGAGCCCGACCGGCTGGACTTCCTGGTCACCGCCGTCCGTCAGCTGGTGGCCGAGCTGGGCCCGACGCCGCTGATCGGCTTCGCCGGGGCGCCGTTCACCCTGGCCACCTACCTGATCGAGGGTGGCCCGTCGAAGGAGCACGCCCGCACCAAGGCGTTCATGTACTCCGAGCCCGCGGCGTGGCAGCGGCTGCTCGAGCACCTCGCCGTCTCCGCGGCGGTCTTCCTGCGCGCCCAGATCGGCGCCGGCGTCTCCGCCGTCCAGCTGTTCGACTCCTGGGCCGGGGTGCTGTCGGCGACCGACTACGCCCAGCGGGTGCTGCCGCACTCGCGCGAGGTCTTCGACGGGCTCGGGGACACGGACGTGCCGCGCATCCACTTCGGCGTGGGCACCGGCGAGCTGCTGTCGCTCATCGGGGACGCCGGCGCGGACATGGTGGGCGTCGACTGGCGGATCCCGCTGGACGAGGCCGCCCGCCGCGTGGGCCCCGGGTTCTCGCTGCAGGGCAACCTCGACCCCGCGGTGCTGCTGGCCGACCGGGCGACCGTCGATCGCGAGGTCGCCCGGGTGGTGGCGCAGGGCCGCGCCGCCCGCGGGCACGTGTTCAACCTCGGCCACGGCGTGCTGCCGGACACCGACCCGGGCGTGCTGACCCACGTGGTCGAGTTGGTGCACGAGCTCGGCCGGCGTTGAGGCGCGCCCGATGAGGCTGGTCGTCGTCGGCGCCGGTATCACCGGGCTGACCGCTGCGTACGAGTGGCGCCGGGCCCGCCCCGACGACGAGGTCGTCGTCCTGGAGGCCGGGCACCGGATCGGCGGCAAGCTGGACCGGGTCCGGCTGGCCGGGCAGTGGTACGACACCGGCCCCGAGGCGGTGCTCGCCCGCGTCCCCGAGGCCGTGCAGCTGGTCGAGCAGCTGGGGCTGGCCGACCAGCTGGTCGCCCCGGCCACGACCCAGGCCTCGATCGTGCTGCCGGACGGCCGGCACCCGCTGCCACCGGGCACGGTGCTGGGCGTGCCGACGTCCGCCGACGGGCTGGACGGCGTGCTCACCCCGGCCGGGATCGCCCGCGTCCGGGCCGAGGTGGACCTCCCGCCGCTGCGGCTGGACGGCGACGTCTCCGTGGGTGCGCTGCTGCGCGGACGGCTGGGCGACGAGGTGGTCGACCGGCTGGTCGAGCCGCTGCTCGGCGGCGTCTACGCCGGCCGGCCCGACGACCTGTCGCTCGCTGCCACGATGCCGGCGCTGGCCGCGCAGCTGCGGCGGGCACCGTCGGTGCTGGCGGCGGCGATGGCCGCC
>JAOPWO010000311.1 GCA_025965635.1 Modestobacter sp.
CGGTGAGGTGCATGGCGCCCACGAAGGCCTCCCGGGCCGGCTCGACCACTCCCGCCGCGGCCCGCGCGACGTCCGGGTCGCCGGAGGCGGCCGCGGACTCCACCGCCCCGAGCGTGCCGATGATCGACTCGCTGGCCTCGTCCCGGGCGCCGGCGGGCAGCGCTGCCACGCGGTCGCCGAGCCGGCCCGAGTACGCGGCGGCCAGCACCGAGCCGAGGATGGCCACCCCGAGCGCGCCACCGACCTGGCGCACGGAGTTGTTGACCGCCGCTCCGGCGCCGGCCTTCTCCCGCGGGACCACCGCCATGATCGCCTCGGTCGCCGGCGCGAGGACGCAACCCATCCCGATGCCCTGCACGGAGAGGACGGCGAGCACCATCAGCACCGGGGCGTCCTGGTCCAGCAGCTGGATGCCGGCGAAGGACAGCGCGATGAGGCCGAACCCGGACGCGACGACCACCTTCGGCCCCGACCGGGCGGTCATCCGGGAGCTGCGCGGCCCCATCACCGCCATCCCGACCGCGACCGGGACCAGGGCCGCGCCGCTCTCCAGCGGGGAGTAGCCGCGGACGCCCTGCAGGTAGTAGACGAGGTAGAACGTCGCCCCCTGGAGGGCGAAGAAGTTCAACGCCAGCGCGGCGGCCGAGGCGGAGAACGCCGGGTTGCGGAACAGGGTCACGTCCAGCGCCGGGTGCATCGTGCGCCGCTGCCACCAGACGAACACCGCCAGCAGGACGGCGCCGCCGGCGAGCGGACCCCACACCCCGGGGGTGCCCCAGCCGTCCCCGGAGCCGCCCCTGATGATGCCGAAGACCAGGCCGGCCAGCGCCGCGATGGAGAGCAGCACCCCGGGCACGTCCAGCCGCCCCGGGTCCGGGTCCTTGGACTCCGGGACGACGAGCAGGATGCCGAGCGCCCCCAGCACGGCCACCGGTACCCCGAGCAGGAAGACCGCGCCCCACCAGAAGTGCTCGAGCACCAGCCCGCCGAACAGCGGCCCGCCGGCCACCGCGATGCCGCCCGCCCCGGCCCAGTAGCCGATGGCCCGACCGCGCTCCCCCGGCGGGAAGACGTTGGTGATGACCGCGAGGGTGGCCGGCTGCACGGCGGCACCGCCGATGCCCATCAGCGCCCGGTAGGCGATCAGCTCGATCGCCGAGCCGCTGAAGGCAGCCAGCACCGACCCGAAGGTGAAGATCGCCAGCCCGGCGAGCAGCACCTTCCGGCGGCCGATCCGGTCACCGACCACCCCCCAGCTGAACAGCAGGCCGGCGAACACCAGGATGTAGGAGTCGATCGCCCACTGGAGCTCGCCCTGGGTGGCCGCCAGCTCGCGCTGCAGGGTGGGCAGCGCGACGCTGAGGATCGTGTTTCCCATGATCACCACCAGCACGCAGGTGACCATGGTCGCCAGCACCCACCAGCGGCGCTCGTATCCCGGCGGCAGGTCCTCGGGGACGCCGTCGGCCCGCACGTCCCCGTCGGACCGGGTGGTGCTCACGGCGGGGGCTCCACCCCGGGGCGGTCGGTGCGGTCGGCCTCGACGAACGCGGCGAAGGCCGCCAGGTTGGTCAGCGACTCGCCACGCGCGACCCGCCAGGCCCACTCGCGCTTGATCGACGAGCCGAAGCCGATCTCGAGCAGGGTGTCGAAGTGCTCGTCGGCGTAGGTGAGGACGGCACCCAGCAGGGTGTCGATCTCCTCCGGGGTGATCGCGCCGTGCCCCAGCCGGCCGGTCAGGTAGACGTCACCGACGCTGTCGATGGACCAGCTGACGCCGTACATCCGGGCATTGTGCTGCAGCAGGTAGGCCCACAGCTGCTCGCGGTTCTCGTCGGGCTGCCGGCAGACGAACGCCTCGACGCGGAACCCGTGGTCACCGACGACCAGCCCGACGACCGTCCTCAGCTTCCTGGTGCCGGGCAGGGTGACGACGAACCGGCCGGGGGCGGTCTGCTCGTACTCGAGCTCGGCGGCGCGCAGCGTGCTGTCGACGACGGCGGCCAGCTCCGCCACGGTGCGCCTGCTCATCTGACCGCCGTGCCTCCCGGGACCAGCCGGACGGCGTCACGGGCCGCGCGCTCGCGCGCCGGGAGCAGCAGCTGCCCGGTCCCGGCCGCCATCTCGGCCATCGCCGCCGCGTACGCGTCGACCAGCGAGTCGACGGTGCGGTCCCAGCTGAACCGGCTGGCGTGCCGGCGGGCGCCGGCAGCGAGCAGCTCCCGGCGGGCCAGCACCCGGCGGATCGCGGCGGCGTAGTCGGCCGGGTCGCGCCCGTGCACGAGGAGACCGGAGACGCCGTCGTCCACCGCGGTGTGCAGGCCGCCGACGGCAGCGGCCACGACCGGTGTGCCACAGGCCTGGGCCTCCAGCGCGACCAGGCCGAAGGACTCGTTGTGGCTGGGCACGACGGCGACGTCGGCGGCCCGGTAGTGCTCGGCCAGCTGCTCCGGCGGCTGCGGCGGCAGGAAGCGGACGACGTCGGTCACGCCCAGCTGCACCGCCAGCTCCTGCAGGCGCTGCGGCTCGGCCAGCCCGGAACCACTGGGCGCCCCCACCACGAGGACCTGCAGCCGGGCGCGCAGGCCCGGGTCGTCGGCGAGCAGCCGGGCGGCGGCCGCCAGCAGCAGGTCGGGCGCCTTGAGGGGCTGGATCCGGCCCACGAACAGCAGGACGACGGCGTCGGCGGGCACCCCGACCCGCTGCCGGGCGGCCATCCGGTCACCCGGCGAGAACCGCTGCAGGTCGACGCCCGGGGGGACGACGAGCGTGCGGCGCGGGTCCGCGTCGTACCAGCGGACGAGCTGGTCGGCCTCGTCGGCGGTGTTGGCCACCAGCCGGTCCGCCTCGTCGACCACCTGCTCCTCGCCGATCACCCGGGCCAGCGGCTCGGGGTCGTCGCCGTCGGCGAGCGCGGCGTTCTTGACCTTGGCGAGGGTGTGCGCCGAGTGCACCAGCGGCACGCCCCAGCGGTCGCGGGCCAGCCAGCCGACCTGGCCGGAGAGCCAGTAGTGGGAGTGGACGACGTCGAAGTGACCCGGCTCGTGCTGGGCCTCCTCGCGCAGCACCGCGGCGGTGAACGCGCACAGCTGCGCCGGCAGGTCGTGCTTGCCCAGGCCCTCGAACGGGCCGGCGCTGACGTGCCGGACGGTGACGCCCGGGGTCATCTCGACCACCGGCGGGAGGTCGCTGGAGGTGGCCCGGGTGAAGACGTCGACGGCGATGCCGCGCTCGGCGAGCCGGCGGGACACCTCGACGACGTAGACGTTCATCCCGCCGGCGTCACCGGCTCCGGTCTGGTCCAGCGGGCTGGTTTGCACCGAGAGCGTGGCGACACGCCGGGGCAGCCGGTGATACACGGCGGTGGGCTGGCCCGTGGAGCCCGCGCCGCCTGTGCCGAGCCAAGATGGGCGCGGGTACCGGCGAGCGGGCACGGCTCTCCTCCCGCTCGGGCATGGGTACGGCGCCCGATCGGGACACCCTGTCGACGCACCAGTCTGCCTCAGCGACAGGATGGGCACATGGTCAGCTCTACCACGCCGCCGTCCAGCCCGTCCTCATTCCGCGGAGAGGGACGCGTGGCCGTCGTGACCGGCGCGTCCAGCGGGATCGGTGCCGCCACCGCCACCCGGCTGGCCGCCGAAGGCTTCGACGTCGTCCTCGGGGCCCGCCGGCTGGACCGGCTCACCGCCCTGGCCGAGCGGATCGGCGGTCGGGCCGTGCAGCTCGACGTCACCGACCCCGGCTCGGTCGCCGCGTTCGCCGCCGGGCTGGACCGCGTCGACGTGCTGGTCAACAACGCCGGCGGTGCGTTCGACGCCGCCCCGGTCGCCGAGGCCGACCTGGACTCGTGGCAGCGCACCTACGAGGTCAACGTGCTGGGCACCGTGCGGGTGACCAAGGCGCTGCTCCCCGCGCTGATCGCCTCCGGCGCCGGTGACGTGCTGTTCGTCGGCTCGACCGCCGGGCTGATCAGCTACGAGGGCGGCGCTTCCTACACGGCGGCGAAGCACGGCGTGCACACGCTGGCCGAGACGCTGCGGCTGGAGCTGGTGGGCCGACCGGTGCGGGTCATCGAGATCGCCCCCGGCATGGTGCGGACCGATGAGTTCACGCTCAACCGCACCGGGTCGCAGGAGAAGACCGACGCCGTCTACCGCGGGGTCCGCGAGCCGCTGGTCGCCGAGGACATCGCCGACATCATCGCCTGGACGATCACCCGGCCACACCACGTGAACGTCGACCTGCTGGTCGTCCGCCCGCTGGCGCAGGCCGCCCAGCACAAGGTTGCCCGTACCGAGTGAGCCGGACCCCTGCTCCCCGCCGGCGGCCCCGTCCAGGGCACCGCGCCCCGAGCGTGCGAGGGGTGGGGAGGACGGGTCCAGCTGCTACGGGCGGACTGCGGTGGGTTCGGGGACGAGGGTGACCCCGAACCGCTCCTGGACACCGGTGACCACCTTCTCGGCGAAGGCCAGCAGCTCCTCGGCCGTGGCGCCCGGCTCGGTGGTGATGGCCAGCGTGTGCTTGGAGGAGATGCCCACCCGGCCCTCGCGGGTGCCCCGGTCGAAGCCGGCGTGCTGCACCAGCCAGGCGGCGCTCAGCTTGACCCGGCCCTGCCCGGCCGGCCAGCTGGGGCAGCCCTCCACCGCGGCGGACGCCGGGACGACCGGGTTGGTGAAGAACGAGCCGGCGCTGCGCGAGTCGGGGTCGGCCGGGTCCCAGACCATGCCCTTGCCCCGGCGCAGCTCGAGCACGGCGGCGCGGACGTCGGCCAGCGGTGCCGTCTCGCCGACCTGCAGGTCCAGCTTCGCGGCGAGCTCGGCGTAGCCGACCGGCCGGGACCAGCGGCCGGGGACGAGGGCGAAGGTGACCGTGAGGACCACCAGGTCACCGGGGTGCTGCTTGAGCCGGCTGTCGCGGTAGGCGAAGCCGAGGTCCGCCGGCCGGAGCACGCGCTGCCGCCGGGCGGCCCGGTCGAACACCCGGACGGCGGTGATCGTCTGGGCGACCTCCTGGCCGTAGGCGCCGACGTTCTGCACCGGGGTCGCGCCGGTCGAGCCGGGGATGCCGGCCAGCGCCTCCGTGCCGGCCAGCCCCTCCGCGACCGTGGCCGCCACCAGGTCGTCCCAGACCTCTCCCGCCTGGACCTCCACCTCGACCGCGCGGGCGGTGGACCGGTACCGCAGCCCGCGGGTGCGGACGGCCACCACGTCACCGGCCCAGCCGTCGTCGGGGGCGACGATGTTCGACCCTCCGCCGAGCAGCAGCAGCGGCCGGCCGGCGTCGTCGGCGTCGCGGACGGCGCTGACCAGCTCGTCCTCGGTCCCGACCTCGACCAGCCGCTCGACGGGCCCGCCGACGCCGAGCGTGGTGAGGTCGGCCAGGCGGGCGGAGCGGGAGACCAGCACGCACCCACGCTAACCGCCGCGCCGACTATCCTGCGGAACGGTGAGCGAGTCGGGACGGGACCACACCGCGCGGGCCACCCTGCCGCCGTCGCCCCGGGCCCCACGACTGGCCGCCGGCCGTGCCCGCGCCCTGGGGCTGCCCACCCGCGGGACGACGAACGCCAACCGGCTGCGCCGCGTCGACCGCTGGCTGCTGGCCACCCAGGTCCCCCGGCTGCGGGACGCCCCCCGCCCGCTGGTCGTCGACCTCGGCTACGGCGCCTCCGCGGTGACCACGCTGGAGCTCGTCGAGCGGCTGGCGCCCGCCGTCCCCGGCCTGGAGGTGGTCGGGCTGGAGATCGACCCTGCGCGGGTGGCCTCGGCCGCCGTCGACCGTGATCCGCCCCGGGTGGACTTCCGGCTCGGTGGCTTCGAGCTGGCCGGCCTCCGGCCGGTGCTGGTGCGGGCGTTCAACGTGCTCCGCCAGTACGACGAGGAGTCCGCCGCCCGCGCCTGGGACACCGTCCGCGGCGCGCTCGCCCCCGGCGGCCTGCTCGTCGAGGGCACCTGCGACGAGTGGGGGCGGCGGGCGAGCTGGGTCGCGCTGGACGAGGACGGCCCGCTGACGCTCAGCTTCGCCGCCCGGGTGACCGACCTGGACCGACCCTCCGACCTCGCCGAGCGGTTGCCGAAGGCGCTGATCCACCACAACGTCCCCGGCCAGCCGGTGCACGGGTTCCTGCGGGCGTTCGACCTGGCGTGGGCGTCGGCGGCGGGCCTGTCCACGTTCGGCCCTCGGCAGCGCTGGGCCGCCGCGGTCACCACGCTCGCCGACGAGGGCTGGCCGCTGGTGGGGCCCACCCGGCGGGCCCGGCACGGCGAGGTCACCGTGCGCTGGTCCGCGGTCGCCCCGGTCTGAGCGGAGGCAGGGCAGCCGTGAGCGCTCCCCGCGGGGTGGCGGAGGCGTCCTCCGTCGACGCCGGGGGCCGCTGCACCGACGCCGCCGGGGACGTCAGCGCGGTCTGGTGCGACTCGTACGGTCAGAGGCCGGCTCGCTCGGGACCACCACCTCGTGCACCGGGGAACTCGACCCGGAGCCCGGGACGGCGGACCGGCCGCCTGGGGCAGGATGACCCGGTGCCCGCTGCCTGCTCCGACCCGGCTGAACTGCACGACCGGTGCACGACCACCGTGGTCACCGAGGGTGAACGGATCGGCGTGCTCGCCGAGGAGCTGGCCGCCGGCCGGACGCCGGTCTCCGGCGGGCTGGCCGTCGCCGTCCCGTGGCTGCCGGCGTGGACGGTGCGCGACCTGGTCGCCCACCTGGGCGCCGTGCACCGCTGGGCGACCGAGATCCTGCGGGCCGGGTCCACCGCCCGGCCGGGCCCGGCCTCCCGGTTCACCCCGCCCGACGACGACCTGGCCGGCTGGTACGCGACCGGTCTGACCGAACTGGTGGCCGCGCTGCGCACCGTCGAGCCGGATGCGCCGGCCTGGCACATGAGCCCGGCCGCCTCGCACACCGCGCGTGACTGGAGCCGGCGGCAGGCGCACGAGCACGTCGTCCACCGGCTGGACATGGAGGTGGCCGCGGGTGTCCCGCACGCACCGGTCGACCCGCTGCTGGCCGCCGACGGCGTCGACGAGCTGCTGGGCATCGTGCTCCCCCGCTGGCAGCACTCCGCGCCGCTCGCGACCGGCCGGGCCCGCATCACGGTGACGGCGGTCGACGTCGACCGCTGCTGGCTGGTCGAGGTGGGGGACGGAACGGTCCGCACCATGCAAGGCCGGACCGGCGCGGCGGGCGACACGGCCCTCACCGGCACGGCCGAGCAGCTGCTCCGCCGGCTGTGGGGCCGGCCGGCCGATGTCACGGTGACCGGGGACCCGTCCGCCGAGTCCCTGCTCCGCGGCCGGTGAGCCGGCGCGGGGCCCGGCGCGGCCGGGACGAGCAGCCCACGCCCGGACCGGCCGTGCCCGGCCGCACCGAGGTGGGTGGCGGCACCGCCGAACTGCTGGCCGACGCCGATCGACCGGACGCGTGGGAGCTGACCATCGACGGCACCCCGCAGTCGCACGTCGACCTCTCCGACCCCACGCACCTGGAGTTCGAGTACGTCCGGCGGATCGGCCACGTCCTGGACCTGGCCGCGGAGCCGGGCGCCGCGCTCGACGTCGTGCACCTCGGCGGTGGCGCGCTCACGCTCCCCCGCTACGTCGCGGTCACCCGGCCCGGCTCCCGGCAGCGGGTGGTCGAGCTCGACGGGGCACTGACCGACCTCGTGCGCAGCTGCCTGCCGCTGCCCCGCACCGCCCGGGTGCGGGTCCGCGCCGACGACGCCCGCGCCGGGCTCGCCACCTTCCCCGACGCCAGCGCGGACGTGGTGGTGGTCGACGTCTTCGCCGGCGCCCGCACGCCCGCGCACCTGACCTCCGTCGAGTTCGCCGCCGACGTGGCCCGGGTGCTGAAGCCCGGCGGGGTCACCGCCTGGAACGTCTCCGACGGCCCGCCGCTGCGGTTCGTCCGCGCCGAGGCGGCCACGCTGGCCGCCGTCTTCGCGCACGTCGCGCTGCTCGCCGAGCCGGGGACGCTGCGCGGCCGCCGGTTCGGCAACACCGTGGCGGTCGCCTCGGACGCCGACCTGCCGATCGCCGGTCTCACCCGCCGGTGCGCCGGCGACCCGATGCCCTCCCGGGTGGTGGCCGGCGAGGACCTGACGGCGTTCGTCGGCCAGGCGCAGCCGGTGCTCGACGCCGTCGCGGAGCCCTCACCGCAGCCACCGGCCGGGGTCTTCGACCGCTGAGCACCGTCGCGGGCACCGGTCGGCGACCCCTCCACCTGCGGGGGCGGAGACCGTAGGGTCGACGCCATGACCTCGCCCGTGAACCGCCGTCTGACCCGCGACAGCCGCCACGCGGTGCTCGCCGGGGTGTGCGCCGGCCTGGCCCGGCGCTACGGCCTGTCCCGCAACGGCCTGCGGCTCGCCTTCGTCGTCTCCTGCATCCTGCCGGGCCCGCAGTTCATCGCCTACCTGGTGCTGTGGGTCCTGATGCCGCGCGACGACCAGCACTGACCTCCGGCGGGCCACCCCGGAGACGCCGCGACCCCCCGGCCGAGGACCGTGAGGTCATCGACCAGGGGGTCGAGGGTGCCGGCGACGGCCGACCGCGGGAACGTCACCAGCTGTTGTTGCCCCGGTGGAGCCCGCGGACCGCGGGACGGACGTCGACCAGGTAGACGACCGCTGCGATCACGGCGGGCAGCCCCAGGATGTCCATCGGTCCGCGCAGGTAGAGCAGCAGGGCCGCGATGGCGGTGATCGCCATCCAGCCGGGCTTGGTCAGCTTCCCGGCGGCCACGAAGGACGCCGCCGGGCGCACGAGTGCATCGACGAAGGCCCAGATCGCCAGCACGAGGACGCCGAGGCGCACGACGTCGAGGACGATGCTGTCGAACATGAACATGCCGCGAGGCTACCCGGCGGAGGGCCGCGTACCGGTCAGCTGACGCCGTCGGGCGACGGCGTGCTCTTGGCCGGGATCGCGGTCGGGTCGGGCACGCGGCCCTCGCTGGCGATCAGCGCGCTCGTGGCCGGCACGTCGAGCGGGGTGGGCGCGGAGCCCGGG
>JAOPWO010000036.1 GCA_025965635.1 Modestobacter sp.
GAGGAGGCCGAGGCGGCGGTGCGCCGCTTCGAGTCGGCCGCCGGCGTCGCGCCGGTGCCCTCCCCCGTCCCCGAGCCGATACCGGCGCCGGGGCCGGGGGTCCTGTGGGCGCCCGGCAGCCGGCTGCGCACCGGCGCGCTGTGGACGGTCTGGTTCAGCGTCAACTTCGCCTACTACGGCGCATTCATCTGGCTGCCCACGCTGCTGGTCACCGCGGGCTTCTCCCTGGTCCGCTCCTTCGGCTACACGCTGCTCATCACGCTGGCGCAGTTGCCGGGGTACGCGGTCGCCGCGGTCCTGATCGAGCGGTGGGGGCGTCGTCCGACGCTCGCGGTCTTCACCCTCGGGTCGGCCCTCGGCGCCGGGCTGTTCGCCGGCGCGGAGGGCGAGACCGCCGTCCTGGTCACCGGGATGGTGCTGTCGTTCTTCAACCTCGGGGCGTGGGGTGCGCTGTACGCGGTGACACCGGAGGTGTACCCGACCGCGCTGCGGGCCACCGGCGCCGGGGCCGCCGCGGGCTTCGGGCGGATCGCCTCCATCCTCGCGCCGCTGTGCGTGCCCCCGCTGCTCGACCGCGGCGGCAACGGGCTCGTCTTCGGCGTCTTCGCGGCGTTCTTCGTGCTCGCGGCGCTGGCCACCTGGGGGCTGCCCGAACGCCGGGGCCGCACGCTGGAGGAGCTGGACGGCTCGCCGGCACCGGCTCCCGTCGGCGCGCCGCGCGCCTGACGCGGGGAGCCGCGCACCACGGGCCCACCGGAGGTGGGTACCGGCGGGACGGGATGGGTAGCGGTGGTGGATGCCGGATCAGACCAGTGGACTCCTGCCGGGCCTCACCGTCGCCGTCACCGGCGCCAGCGGCAACGTCGGGACGGCGCTGCTGCGCGCCCTCGCCGACGGTGGTGCGGCCCAGGTGCGCGGCCTGGCGCGCCGGCGGCCACCGGACACCGCCCGCTACGCCGACGTGCACTGGTACCTGACCGATCTCGGCGAACCGGACAGCGAGGAGGTGCTCGCGGAGTTCGTGCACGACGCCGACGTCGTCGTCCACCTCGCCTGGGCGCTGCAACCGGGACGCGAGCCCGAGCGCCTGCGCCGGGTCAACGTCGACGGGACGCAGCGGGTGCTCGACGCGGCCGGGGCGGCCGGGGTGCCGCACGTGCTCCACATGTCATCGCTGGGCGTCTACTCCCCGGGGCCGCCGTCGCGGCGGATCCAGGAGGACTGGCCGACCGAGGGCGTGCCCAGCTCGCAGTACAGCCGGGACAAGGTCGCCGCTGAGACCCTGGTCCGCGATTTCGCAGCCGGGCACCCCGAGGTGACGGTGTCGGTGACCCGGCCGACGCTGGTCCTGCAACCCGACGCCGCCAGCGAGATCGGCCGGTACTTCCTGGGCGACCTGCTGCTGGGCGCGACCCGGATGCTGCCCGGACCGGTCGCCCGGGTGCTCCCGCTGCCCCTGCCCGGCGGGCTGCACCTGTCGTTCGTGCACGCCGACGACGTCGCGCAGGCGCTGGTCCGGATCATGGACCAGCGCGCCCCCGGGGCGTTCAACCTGTCCACCGACCCGGCGCTGGACGCCGACGGCCTGGCGGCGGCACTGGGTGCCTTCCGGGTGCCCATGCCGGCCTTCGTGGTGCGCGCCGCGCTGGACGCCGCCTTCCGCGCCCACCTGGTGCCGACGGAACCGGGCTGGCTGGACCTCGGGCTCGGCGTCCCGCTGCTGGAGTGGGCCAAGGCGCGCACGGTGCTGGGCTGGACGCCGCGACGCCGCGGGCCGGACGTGCTGCGGGAGTTCGTCGCCGCCCTCGGCCGCGGTGAGGGCGGCGACGGCCCGTTGCTCCAGCCCGCCGGCGGCCCGGCGGAACCCCCGGCCGGATGAGCAGCGCCGCTAGCCCTTCGGCATGCCGGCCGCGCGCAGCAACGCCCCGCCGATGATCACCTTCTGCACCTCGCTGGTGCCCTCGTACAACCGGTACAGCCGGGCGTCGCGGTAGAACCGCTCCACCGGCGTGCTGCGCAGGTAGCCCAGCCCGCCGTGCACCTGGACGGCGCGGTCGGTGGCCCGGCCGACCATCTCGCTGCAGAACAGCTTCGCCGCCGAGGGCCCGACCGAGGTGTCCTCGCCGGAGTCGTAACGGGCGGCGACGTCGAGGACCATGCTGCGGGCGGCCAGCAGCTCGGCGTGCGACTCGGCGAGCATCGCCTGCACCAGCTGGAAGCGGCCGATCGGGGCGCCACCCTGGCGGGCGTTGGCGGCGTAGGCCACCGATTCGTCGAGCACCCGCTGGGCCATCCCGACGCACATCGCCGCGATGTGCAGCCGACCGCGGGACAGCACGGTGAGCGCTTTGGCGTAGCCCCGGCCCTCCTCGCCGATCAACGCGTCTGCGGGCACCCGGACGTCGTCGAGGAACACCTCGGCGGTCCACGCGCCCGACTGGCCCATCTTCCGGTCGTGCGGCCCGACGGTGACCCCGGGCGTCGCGGCGTCCACCACGAAGCTGGAGATACCCCGCCCGCCACGTTCGGCCGGGTCGGAGCGGGCGAAGACGACGAACAGGTCGGCGATCGGGGCGTTGGTGATGTACCGCTTCGCGCCGCTGAGCACCCACGAGTCGCCGTCCCGCCGGGCGGAGGTGCGCAGCCCCGCCGGGTCGGAGCCCGCCTCGGCCTCGGTGAGCGCGAACGAGCCGATCAGCTCCCCGGCCGCCAGCCGGGGCAGGTACGCCCGCTGCTGCTCGGCGCTGCCGAACCTCGCGATGACCTGCCCGGCGATGCCGTTGTTGGTGCCGAACAGCGAGCGGAAGGCGGGGGTGGTGTAGCCGAACTCGAAGGCGAGCTGCACGTCCTCACTCATCGTCGCCCCGAGACCGCCGTGCTCCTCGGGCAGCGCGTAGCCGAACAGACCCATCTCGGCCGCGGCCGCTCGGACGTCGTCGGGGATGCGGTCGGTGAGGTCGATCTCCTCCTCGCGGGGGACGACGACCTCGCGGACCAGCCGGCGAACGGCGTCCCTGACCTGACCGAAGTCCTCGGCGTCCACCATCACATCGTCACCCGTCGGGCGACACCGCGGCCAGGCAGGGGGTCCGGCGGCGCTGAGCCGCTGCGAGCCGCCGCAGCGGGGACCCTCCGGGCGACCGATCCTCAGGCCAGGGCGTCGAGCTTCGCCATGTCGTCCGCGGACAGCGTGAGCTGCGCGGCGGCCAGGTTCTCGGTGAGGTGCTCGACCGACTTGGTGCCCGGGATGGGCAGGATGACCGGCGACTTCTGCAGCAGCCAGGCCAGCGCGACCTGGGACGGCGTCGCGTCGAGCTCCGCCGCGATGGCCGCGACCGGGCTGTCGGGCTTGGCCAGGTCACCGGTGGCGATCGGGAACCACGGGATGAAGGCGATGCCCTGCGCCTCGGCGTAGGCGAGCACGTCCTGGCTCTTCCGGTTGGTCAGGTTGTACAGGTTCTGCACGCTGACGATCTCGGTGATCTCCTGCGCCGCCTCGAGCTCCTCGACGGAGACCTCGGAGACGCCGATGTGGCGCACCTTGCCCTGCTCCTTGAGCTCGGCGAAGGCACCCAGCTGGTCGGCCAGCGGCACCTCGGGGTCGATCCGGTGCAGCTGGATCAGGTCGATGCGCTCGAGCTTCAGGTTGCGCAGCGACAGCTCGACCTGCTGCTTGAGGTACGCCGGGCGGCCAACCGGCGGCCAGACGCCCGGGCCGGTCCGGGTCAGACCGGCCTTGGTGGCGATGACCAGGCCATCGGGGTACGGGAACGCCGCCTCGGTGATGATCTGCTCGCTGACCTGCGGGCCGTAGGAGTCGGCGGTGTCGATGAAGTCGACGCCCTGCTCGACGGCTGACCGGACGACGCGGAGGGCGCCGGCCCGGTCGGCCGGCTCACCCCACACACCCGGGCCGGTCAGCTGCATGGCGCCGTACCCGAGGCGGTGGACGGTGAGGTCCCCACCGAGGTCGAAGGTCTGGGTGCTGATGGCGGTGGTCATGCGTCCTCCTGGGAGCTGGACGGTCAGGTGACCGGCGGCGGTGCCGACCGGTCTCACCTGCCGCAGCTGTGTCGTGCCCCGCCTTCTTCCCCGCACGCAGCGATGTGACGAGCTCCACGACCGACGGCCGGGCAGGTCCCCGGGTGCCGCGGCCGGTCGGCGCCTGCGGGATCGTGGTCGGGTGCAACGGTCGGGACGGCGGAGACGCAGCGGTCGACCTCCCGGCTGGGTCGCCCTGCCGGGGCTGCTGCTGGCCGGCGTGCTGCTGGTCGCGTTGAACCTGCGGGGCCCGCTCGTGGCCGTCGCCCCAGTGGTCGACGACGTGCAGCGGGACCTGGCCGTCAGCGCCGGCACGGTGGGCCTGCTGACCAGCATCCCGGTGCTCTGCTTCGGGCTGGCCGCCCCGCTGGCCTCGCTGCTGATCGCCCGCACGGGCGTGCACCGGGCCGTCCTGGTCTCGCTGGGCGGCGTGCTGCTCGGCAGCCTGATCCGCTCGACGGGCAGCCCGGCCGCCGCCATCGCCGGCACCGTCGTCATCGGGCTGGGCATCACGGTCGGCAACGTCGTCGTCCCGGTGATCATCGGCCGCGACTTCCCCACCGCGACCAACGTGGTGATGGCCGCCTACACCGCCGCGCTCAACCTCGGCTCGACGCTGGCCACCTCGCTCACCGCACCCCTGGCGGACCTGGCCGGCTGGCAGGTCGCGCTGGCCTCGTGGGGGCTGCTGACCGTGCTGGCCGCCGCGGTGTGGACGGCGGCGCTGCGCCGTCAGGTGGCCCGCACGGCGGC
>JAOPWO010000393.1 GCA_025965635.1 Modestobacter sp.
GAGAGTTGGCACTCTCGTTCAATCAACCAAAGGAACCCCACGGGCCCAAAAAAGGACCCGCATATGGGGGTTTGTTACTTGGCACTGACTTTCGGCACGCTGTTGAGTTCTCAAGGAGCGGACGCGCACGTCTCCCGGCCGATTGCTCGGTCGTTCTCCGTGGCGGTGATTCCCACTCTACACCGAGTTCCGCAGCAGTCGAACCTCAGGGGTTCGGCCGGCGGTTTCCCAGGCCTTGCGGCCCGGTCCGTTCTCGCTCGGTGCAAAGAGGACAGTACACGCCTTCTGGGGGCCGCGCACGCGGGGGGGCAACCGAGGGTCCCCAGGCATCCTGGGTCGCCCGTGACCTGCATGGACGTCGCTCACGCCACGCCCCGGGGGCGGTACTGCACGCTCACCCGGGGCCCGACCGGCTTGGCGGTCTTGGGGATGCAGTGCTCCCAGGTGCGCTGGCAGGAGCCGCCCATCACCACCAGATCGCCATGGCCGAGCGTGAAGCGGATGCCCTGTCCGCCGCCCACCGGCCGCAGCATCAGTGCCCGCGGTGAACCGAACGAGGCGATCGCGACCATCGTGTCCTGCGTGCGGCTGCGGCCGATGCGGTCGCCGTGCCAGGCCACGCTGTCCCGGCCGTCGCGGTAGAGGCACATCCCCGCGGTCAGGAACGACTCGCCGAGCTCCCGGCCGTAGTGGGTGTCCAACGCGGTACGGGCGTCGGTGAGCACGGGGTGCGGCAGCGTCTCGCCGCCGCCGTACCAGCGGAGCAGGCGGGGGACGTCGACCTCCCGGTCGTACATCTGCCGGCGGTCGGCCCGCCAGCCGATGTCGCCGAGCAGCACATCGAGCACCGCGTCGGAGCCCGCCACCCAGCCGGGCAGGTGGTCGACCCATGCCCCCTGGCTCAAGGGGCGCCGGACCACCCGCCCGGCCAGCGGGGTGAGCGAGGTCTCCTCGGCCACGTCCCAGATGGACGGTTGGTGCGCGAGCGACATGTCGGGACCCTAGCGCGGCTTTCGCACACCTGTTCGAAAGACTGTGGACAACGGGGGCTCTGCTGCAGGGACCCGCGCCCAGCCGGCGAGGCGTGGGAGCAGTCGGAGGACCCCGTCAGGCGGTGAGAGCCAGCACGAACGGCAGTACCGCGGAGGCGCCGGCCCGGCGGAGCTCGCGCCCGGCGACGGTCACCGTCCACCGGGAGTCGGCCAGGTCGTCGACCAGGAGGACCGGCCCCTGGAGCCGGCTGAGGTGGTCGCGGAGCTCCTCCCCCACGCCGATGCGCCCCCAGACACCCGCCAGCCGGAACGCGCTGTTGCCCCCCGGCTGCCCGGCGGGGCCGCCGGCGACCAGGTCCAGCGTGCCGAGATAGGGCAGCCGCCCCAGCCGGGCGAGGCCCTCGGCCACACCGGTCACCAGCGCCGGTCGGCGCCGGGAGGGCATCGCGACCACCGCGGCCGGGCGCTGGGCCCAGTCCCAGGACCCGAGGACCCGGGCGCAGGCCTTCACCAGGTCCTCGTCCGGCGGGGCGTCCGACGGCAGGCCGGGGCGGATCACCCGGTGGCTCACGTCCGTGGCGGCGTCCGGGTCCTCCTCGAGGCCGGGCGCCTCCAGGTCGTCGGCCAGCGTGGCCACGCCGCCGACGCCGTCGTCACCGAGCAGGGTGCGCAGGCGCTGGCCCCAGCCCAGGTCGGTGAGCCGGGCGACAGCCCGACCGGTCTCGACCTGGTCACCGGCGGCGATCTTGCCCTTCACGTCGACGCCGAGCCGGTCGGCACCGGTGGGCCACTGCGCCCGCGGCGCCAGCTCGACACCGGGCCGGTCCAGCCGCGCGGAGGCAGCCTGCGCCGCTCCGGCGGGCACGTCGGCCGAGTACCAGGCGCCGGCGCAGACGTCGCAGCGCCCGCAGGGCGCCGCCGAGGGGTCGTCCAGCGCCGTCTGCAGGAACGCCATCCGGCACTCCGCGACGTCGACCGGTTTCGCGTAGGCGATCATCGCCCGCTGCTCGGACTCGCGGGTCTCGGTGACCCGGGCGTAGCGGTCGGCGTCGTAGACCCACGGCCGCCCGGTTGACCGCCAGCCGCCCTGCACCCGCTCGACCGCACCGTCGACCGCGAGCACCTTGAGCAGCAGCTCCAACCGCGACCGTCGGACGTCGGCCACGGTCTCCAGCCGCGCCACCGACCAGGCCTTCCCGTCGGCCATCGCGGTCAGCACGGCCGCGGCGTGGTCCTCCCGCGGCATGGACGAGGTGGCGAACCACTGCCAGATCGCGAGGTCCTCCGGGCCGGGGAGGAGCAGCACGTCGGCATGCTCCACGGCGCGACCGGCGCGACCGACCTGCTGGTAGTAGCTGACCGGTGACGACGGCGCCCCCAGGTGCACGACGAACCCCAGGTCGGGCTTGTCGAAGCCCATGCCCAGGGCGGAGGTGGCCACCAGCGCCTTCACCCGGTTCTCCCGCAGCGCCACCTCGGCGTCCTTGCGGTCGGCGTCGTCGAGCCGGCCGGTGTACGCCCGGACCTCGTGCCCGGCGTCGCGCAGCAGCCCCGCCGTCTCCTCGGCCGCGGCGACGGTCAGCGTGTAGACGATGCCGCTGCCCGGCAGGTCGCCGATGTGCGCCGCCAGCCAGGCGAGCCGGGCGCGGTCGGTGTCCAGCCGGAGCACGCCCAGCCGCAGCGAATCGCGGGCCAGCGGGCCGCGCACGGTGGTGACCTCGACGCCGCCGGCCCCCAGCTGCTCGGCGACGTCGGCCACCACGCGCTCGTTGGCGGTGGCCGTCGTGGCCAGAACGGGCGTGCCGGCGGGCAGCTGGCCCAGCAGGTCGCGGATGCGGCGGTAGTCGGGGCGGAAGTCGTGGCCCCAGTCGGACACGCAGTGCGCCTCGTCGACCACCAGCAGCCCGCAGCGGGCGACGAGGGCGGGCAGCTGCTCGTCGCGGAACCGCGGGTTGGTCAGCCGCTCGGGGGAGACCAGCAGGACGTCGACGTCGTCGGCGGCCAGCCGCGCGTTGATGTCGTCCCACTCGGTGACGTTGGAGCTGGAGATCTCCACCGCCTTGATGCCCGCCCGGGCCGCGGCCGCGACCTGGTCGCGCATCAGCGCCAACAGCGGGCTCACCAGCAGCGTCGGGCCCTTGCCGCGCCGGCGGAGGAGCGCGGTGGAGACGAAGTAGACGGCCGACTTGCCCCATCCGGTGCGCTGCACGACGAGGGCGCGCTGCTGGCGCTCGACCAGTGCGGCGACCGCGGCGTCCTGGCCCTCCCGGAAGACCGCATCCGGCCGGCCGGTGAGCTCACGGAGGACACCGAGCGCCTCGTCGGCCAGATCGGTGGTCGGCGACGCGATGCTGCTCATGCCGACGACCGTAGGCCGTGGCACCGACATCACCTGCCCGCCAGGCAGGACCTGTGGCCGCCGGGAGAAGATGGGCGGCGATGCTGCCCCCGGACAACCACGTGCACAGCGAGTTCTCGTGGGACACCGGTCCCCGCGCCTCGATGCTGCGCACCTGCGCCGAAGCCGTGCGGGTCGGCCTGCCCGCCGTCGCCTTCACCGAGCACCTCGACTTCACCGTGTGGGGCGCCGACGACCGGGCCACCGCCGACGGCCTGACCGACCGGCACCCCGCCAACCAGCGACCGATCGACGTCGACGTCTACACCGAGACCCTCGGTGAGTGCCGCGAGCGGTACCCCGGCCTCCGGATCTGGTCCGGGGTGGAGGCGGGCGAGCCGCACCTGTTCGCCGGCAGCGTGGCCGCCCACCTGAGCGCGTCCCCGGTCGACCGCATCCTCGGCTCGCTGCACTCGCTGACCGTCGACGGACGGCTGATCGGGGTCAACCGGATGCTCACCGCTGCCGGCGGCGTGGAGACCATGCGGCGCTATCTCGCCGAGATGGTCTCGATGATCGAGCAGAGCGACGTCTTCCAGGTGCTGGCGCACTGCGACTACCCGCGCCGTTACTGGCCCGGTGGCCGGGACCGGTACCCGGAGGGGCTGTTCGAAGAGGAGTACCGGGCCGTGTTCCGGGCGCTGGCCGCCGGTGACCGCGCCCTCGAGGTCAACACGACCAGCCCCCTCTGGTCGGTCGGGCTCGTCCGCTGGTTCCGCGAGGAGGGCGGTCAGGCGATCAGCTTCGGCAGCGACGCGCACCTGCCCACCGCGGTCGGGCAGCGCTTCGAGCTCGCGGTCGACGTCGTCGAGGCGGCGGGTTTCCGTCCCGGCCGCGACCGGTTCGACTTCTGGCGCCGCTGACCCGAGCCATCTACTTCAGCGCTGAGGCAGTTCGGCGCTAGGGTCGCGCCGTGCCGCTCCCCCGCCGCGTTGTCGTCGCGCTCGGTGGGAACGCCATGACCGGACCCGACGGGTCCGCGACCCCGGCGGCCCAGCGCGCGGCGATCGCGGTCGCCGCCGGGCACGTCGCCGAGGTGGTGGCCACCGGTGTCGAGGTGGTCCTGACCCACGGCAACGGCCCGCAGGTGGGCAACCTGCTGGTCGAGAACGAGCTGGCGGCGCACGTCGTGCCGCCGGTCCCGCTCGACTGGGACGTCGCCCAGACCCAGGCGACGATCGGGTTCACCATCGCGGACGAACTGGACGCCGCGCTCGCTGCCCGGGGCCTTCCGCAACGCACCGCGGTGCTGGTCACCCGCACGCTGGTGGACGCCGCCGACCCCGGCTTCGCGACGCCGAGCAAGCCGGTGGGCAGGTACCTCCCGCCGGAGCAGGCGCAGCGGTTGGTCGAGCTGGGCCAGGTCTGGGAGGACCGCGGCGACCGCGGCTGGCGGCGGGTGGTCGC
>JAOPWO010000398.1 GCA_025965635.1 Modestobacter sp.
GTCGTGCGCAGCTGCTGGACGTCGGAGCCGTGGCCGGTCTCGGTCATCGCGAAGCAGCCGGGCAGCTCGCCGCTCATGATCGCCGGCAGGAAGGTGTCGTGGTGGCGCCGGGTGCCCAGCGCCTGCACGGCCCCGCCGAACAGGCCCCACTGCACCCCGGCCTTGACCATCAGCGAGAGGTCGGTGAAGGCCAGCATCTCGATCGCGGTCACCGAACCGCCGGCGTCGTCCGCACCGCCGTACCGCGCCGGGAAGCCCAGCCGCACCGCGTCGGTGCCGGCCAGCCGGCCGGCCAGCGCGGTGATCCGCTCCCGGGCCGCGGTCATGGACTCCCCGTGCACCGGGGTGAACGCGGGGTCGGACAGCTGCTCGCGGGCGGACCGCCGGACGTGCGCCCATCGGCCGTCCAGGACCTCCTGGATGCGGGCGGGGTCGACGGATGCCGGGACGGTCACTGGTCCTCCAGGGAAGTCGGTGCGGGGTCCGCCAGGCCGGACAGCCCGGACCACGCGAGGTCGGTGAGGTGCGCGGCGAGCTCCGCGCGCGGCACGGGGCGGTCGGCCTGCAGCCACCAGTCGGCGGCCGAGCGCACCAGGCCGACCAGCCCGTGGCCCCAGGCCTCGGCGGCGGCGGCGTCCCGCCCGGCCCGGCGCAGGAACACCGCCATGAGGGCGGCGGCCTCGTGCCCGACCAGGCCGGACAGGTTGCCGATCGGGTCGAGCGGCCGGCCGGTGGGGTCGACCGGCCGGTCGGGCAGCTGGTGGTGGACGACGAAGCGATAGACCTCGGGGTCGGCCTCGAGGAAGGCCAGGTAGGTCTCGACGGCGGCGGCGAGCATCTGCCGCGGGTGGTCGGTGTCGCTCATCGCCTCGCGCAGCTTGCGGGTCAGCTGCTCGGCCACCCGGGTGCAGACGGCGACGTAGAGCTCGCTGCGGTCGGCGAAGTGCCGGTAGACGACGGTCTTGCTGGTGCCGGCCTCGGCGGCGATCTCCTCCATGCCGACGCCGACCCCGTGCTTGCCGACCGCCGCGATCGTGGCCTGGACCAGCTGCTCCCGGCGCGCGCGGCGGTGGTCGTCCCACCGGGAGTCCCGCCGGTCGCGTGCGGCCGCGCCATCAGCGTTCACGTGACCGACGGTACCTGATACCGTCGGTACCGAGCACGCCCGACGCCCGACCCCACCCGAGAGGTTCCCCGATGGCAGTGCAGACCCGCCGGGCCGCGATCGTCGGCGGCAACCGCATCCCCTTCGCCCGGTCGAACTCCCGGTACGCCCGGGCGTCCAACCAGGACATGCTCACCGCCACCCTCGACGGGCTGGTCGCCCGCTTCGGCCTGCAGGGTGCCCAGGTCGGCGAGGTCGTGGCCGGCGCCGTCCTGAAGCACGCGCGGGACTTCAACCTGACCCGGGAGAGCGTGCTGGGTTCCCGCCTGTCGGCGAGCACCCCGGCCTACGACGTCCAGCAGGCGTGCGGCACCGGCCTGGAGGCCGCGGTCCTGGTCGCCAACAAGATCGCCCTCGGGCAGGTCGAGTCCGGCATCGCCGGCGGGGTGGACACCACCTCCGACGCCCCGATGGCGATCAACGAGGACATGCGGCGGGCGCTGCTGGCGGTCAACAGCGCGAAGACGGTGCAGCAGCGGCTCAAGGCATTGGCCGGCATCCGGCCCGGCCAGTTCCTGCCGGAGGTGCCGCGCAACTCCGAGCCGCGCACCGGGCTGTCGATGGGCGAGCACGCCGCGATCACCGCTGCCGAGTGGGAGATCGGCCGTGCCGAGCAGGACGAGCTCGCCGTCGCCTCGCACCGCAACCTGGCCGCCGCCTACGACCGCGGCTTCTTCGACGACCTGGTCACCCCCTACCTCGGTCTGTCCCGCGACGAGAACCTGCGGCCGGACTCCTCCCTGGAGAAGGTGGCCACGCTGAAGCCGGTGTTCGGGAAGGGCGACGGCGCGACCATGACGGCGGGCAACTCCACGCCGCTCACCGACGGCGCCTCCGCCGTGCTGCTCGGCTCGGACGAGTGGGCCGCGAGCAAGGGCCTCCCGGTGCTCGCGCACCTCGTCGATGCGCAGACCGCCGCGGTCGACTACGTGCACGGCGGCGAGGGCCTGCTGATGGCGCCGGTGCACGCCGTCCCGGTGCTGCTGGCCCGCAACGGGCTCACCCTGCAGGACTTCGACCTCTACGAGGTCCACGAGGCCTTCGCCTCCACGGTGCTCGCGACGCTGAAGGCCTGGGAGGACGCGGCCTACTGCAAGGACACCCTCGGCCTGGACGCACCGCTCGGCCCGGTCGACCGGTCGAAGCTCAACGTCAACGGATCGTCGCTGGCCGCCGGGCACCCGTTCGCCGCGACCGGCGGCCGGATCGTCGCGACGCTGGCGAAGCTGCTGCACGAGGCGGGCCCGGGCAAGCGCGGGCTGATCTCCATCTGCGCGGCCGGCGGCCAGGGCGTCGTCGCGATCCTCGAGTCCTGACCCGCACACCTCCGGTGGGGAACCGGACGGCTCCGTCGCGCTCCATCGCGGAGGAGCGCGACCTCCACGAAGGGAAGCATCCGTGAGCGACTGGTACCGCGACTTCGCCAACTCCGGCGTCGGGACGACGATCACCCGGCAGCTCGGCCTGCCCCGGCCGGCCGTGCTGCGCCGCTACGAGCCCGGCCAGCCGCTGCTGCCCGGCCCCGCGGTGGTCGGCTCTGCCGGCGCCGGCCGGCTCGGGAACCGGCTGACCGCGCTGCTGCGCGACGCCGGCGTGGCCGTGCAGTCCCTCGGTGCCGCGGACGTGGAGGACGGCGAGCGGCCGGCCGCCGTGCTGCTGGACGCCACCGGGCTGACCGGCCCCGGTGACCTGGCCGGCGTGCACGCCTTCCTCGCCCCGGCGGTGAAGCGGCTGCGGCGCAGCGGGCGGGTGCTCGTGCTCGGTGACCCGCCCACCGGGGCGGAGTCCCCGGCGCAGGCCGCGGCGCGGCAGGCGCTGGACGGGCTGGTCCGCTCGGTGGCCAAGGAGCTCCGCGACGGGTCGACGGCGAACCTGCTGCTCGTCCCGGCCCGCACCGAGGAGTCGCTGGCCGGCCCGGTCCGGTTCTTCCTGTCCGGCCGGTCGGCGTACGTGGACGGCCAGCAGGTGACCCTGTCGGGGGCGGCGGGCGACGTCGCGCAGGACGAGCTGCGGCCGCTGGCCGGCACGGTCGCCGTGGTCACCGGCGCCGCCCGCGGCATCGGCGCGGCGATCGCCCGCACGCTGCACCGCGACGGAGCCGTCGTGGTCGTCGTCGACCTTCCCTCCGCGGGGGACCACCTCGCCGAGGTGGCAAACGGCGTGCGCGGCACAGCCCTGCAGCTGGACATCAGCCGCGAGGACGCCGGGCAGCGGATCATCGACCACGCGGTGCAACGCCACGGCCGGCTGGACATCGTGGTCCACAATGCCGGGATCACCCGGGACAAGCTGCTCGTCAACATGGACCCGGCCCGCTGGGAGTCCGTCATCGGCGTCAACATCGCCGCGCAGCTGCGCATCAACGAAACGCTGCTCGCATCCGAGCATTTCCGGACCACTCCGCGGATCGTGTCCGTGGCCTCCACGAGCGGGATCGCGGGAAACCGGGGCCAGACGAACTACGCGGCCTCCAAGGGCGGGGTGATGGGCATGGTCCGGGCCACCGCGCCGCTGCTCGGCGCGCACGGCGGCTCAATCAACGCTGTGGCGCCTGGCTTCATCGAAACCGAGATGACCGCCAGGATGCCGTTCGCAACCCGGGAGGTGGCCCGCCGGCTGAACTCCCTGCAGCAGGGCGGCCAGCCCACCGACGTTGCGGAAGCCATCGCCTTCCTGGCGAGCGACGCGGCCGGCGGAATCTCCGGGGAGGTGCTGCGGGTCTGCGGCCAGAACCTGGTCGGAGCATGACCGGCCCGCAGCCCGTGGTCCTGGGCGAGATGCCGTCACTCTCGAAGCTGTACCTGAACGCTGCCGCCACAGCTGCCCGGCGCCGGGTGCTGGGCACGCACACGGGCACA
>JAOPWO010000408.1 GCA_025965635.1 Modestobacter sp.
CCGGGCCCGCCGGTCGGCGGCCGCCTGGGCGTACGCGGGGTCGACGGTCTCGGCCAGCACCTGGTCGAGCAGTGACGCGCCCAGCGACCGCTGCGCGCCCGGGACCGGAGGCGCCGTCATGGCTGCCCGCCGGCGAACCGGGCGCCGCGGAGCAGCCCGGCCGCCTGCACGACGTAGAGCAGCCCGGCGAGCAGGTAGAGAGCGCCGCCCCAGACGGTCAGTGCGTAGGCGAACGGCCGGGCGAGGGTCGCCAGCACTCCGCTCCCGTCGGCGAGCAGCAGCAGCGGGAACGCGTACAGCAGCAGGAAGGTCGCGGCCTTGCCCAGGTAGTGGACCTGCAGCGGTGGCCACCCGGCCCGGCGCAGCAGGAGCAGCACGACGCCGAGGACGAGCTCACGGCCGACCAGGGCGCCGACGACCCACATCGGGACGACGTCGCGCAGCACGAAGGCGGCCAGCGTCGCGATGATGTAGAGCCGGTCGGCGGCCGGGTCGAGGAGGGCGCCCACCTTGCTGGCCTGGCCCAGGGCCCGGGCCAGCTTCCCGTCGGCCCAGTCGGTGAACCCGGCGACCACGAGGACGACGACCGCCCAGCCGTCGGCCTGGGGCCCCAGCAGCAGCCAGAGGAACAGCGGGACGCCCAGCAGCCGCAGCACCGACAGGGCATTGGGCAGCGTGACCACCCGGTCGCCCAGGTCGTCGCGCGAGACCGGCGTCGCCGGACGCCGCTCATCGGCCCCGCCGCCGGGCTCCCCCGCCCGACCGTCCGTCGCCGTCACCGGTCCTCCGCCTCGCCGTCCACCGCTGGCCAGGTTAGTGCCAGGGGCCGACGCCGCCGGGCCCCTGCTCCGCGCCGCGCGTCCCGGCCGGCCGGGGGCACGCCTGGATTCCAGGTCCCGGCTGTTGGTGCGCCTGTCGGCGCCCGCAGGGCGCCGGGAGTGCTCCTCCCCCGCCGGCGCCGATCGTGCCAGCCGCGTCTGTGTTGGGGATAACGGTTGTATGGGGGGTGACGGATGCTGGTCCCGCCCGCGTCCGACGGGCGGTGAGCCACGGCTCACTCGAAGCGGACCGGCTGCCCGGTGGCCTCGAGCACCGACATCCACAGGTCGCCCAGCGGGTCCACCCCGTTCCGGCGGCTCACCGCGAGGGGCATGGGGATGTGCACGAACCGCCGCCGCCGGCGGGCGACGATGACCTCCGTACGCCCGGCCATGGCCGCGTGGACCGCGGCGTGGGCCAGGCGGAGGCAGTAGGCGCTGTCGTAGGGGTTGGCGGGCACGCTGCGGATGGCGTAGCTGGGGTCGAAGTAGCGGACGTTGTTCTCCACCCCCGCGGCGTCCAGGTGCTCGACCATCTTCCGGCGCAGCAGGCGACCGATGTCGCCGAAGCGGACGTTGCCCGATGCGTCCCGCCCCGGCTGCTCCTCCTCGATGTGCTCCTGGCCGGCTCCCTCGGCGACGACCACGACGGCGTGCCCGCGGTCCTGGACGCGGCGGCGCAGGTGCTCGAGCAGTCCCTTGTCGCCGTGCAGGGCGAACGGCACCTCCGGGATGAGCACGTAGTCGGCGTCGTCCTTGGCCAGCGTCGCGTAGCAGGCGATGAAGCCGGAGTGCCGGCCCATCAGCTTGACCAGGCCGATGCCACCGGGAGCCGAGCGGGCCTCGACGCTCGCTGCGTGGATGGACTTGGTCGCCTCGGCCATCGCGGTCTGGAAGCCGAAGCTCTGGTCGATGTAGGGGATGTCGTTGTCGATCGTCTTCGGGATGCCCACCACCGCAACCTTGAGCCCCCGCTCCCCCACCACCCGCACGATGTCCATCGCCCCGCGGATGGTGCCGTCGCCGCCGATCACGAAGAGGATGTTGATGTTCAGCCGCTCGAGGGCGTCGACGATCTCCTCGGGGTCCTGCTCGCCCCGGGAGGTGCCGAGGATCGTGCCGCCCTCGTCGTCGATGTGCATGACGTTCTCCGGCGACAGGTCGACCACGTCCTCGTTGTACCGCGGGATGAACCCCCGGTAGCCGTTGCGGAAGCCGACGAGGCGCTTGACGCCGTAGTGCCGGGACAGCTCCAGGACGAGGCCGCGGATCACGTCGTTGAGCCCGGGGCAGAGGCCGCCGCAGGTCACGATGCCGACCCGGGTCTTGGCCGGATCGAAGTAGATCTTCTTCCGCGGGCCGCCGGGTTCCAGGCTGGGCAGCTGGTCGACGGGCCGGCCGCGGGCTCCGGCCATCGAGATCGTGTCGTCGAACAGGACGCGGTCCTCCTCGACGACGGAGTGCTGCGTCGTCGCGCGCGCGCCGAGCCGGGGCGCGAGCGGGGAGTCGATCCGGCAGACGCCGAGCGTGCGGACGACGAGGTCCTCGTGGTCGACCATGTGCCGAACGCTCCCACACCCCTCCCGGCGCCCGCGGTGGACCGGGACGGCGGAGCCCGCCCGACCGGACCGGGCCTGGTGGCGGCGTCCTGCCTCCCGTAGCGTGACCACCGTGGCTGGACGACTGATCGCCTGCGGGCTCGCCGGCGGATGACCCCCGCGTCGGCGCGTCCGGGAGCACGTCCTCGGGAGCACTCCGCCGGACACCAGAGCTTCCGAGCTCGGAGGACCCCATGCCCCACCACCACCCCCGCACCGCCGACCTGGTCGCCGAGGTCCAGCTGGTCGTCACCGACCTGGTGGGCGTCCAGCGCGTCCTCATGCTGCTGACCGGGCGCCGGCACGCCGTCACCCGCTTCGAGGCCCGGCAGACCGGAGCCGACCGCTGGCAGCTCAGCCTGGACACCGCCGACGACCAGCAGGAGCTGCAGCTGCTCGAGGCCCGGCTGCTGCGCCTCCCCACGGTGCTGACCGTCGAGGTCCTCCGTCCCGCAGGGCTGGCCGCCGCCGGATGACCCCCGCCGGATGACCCCCGCCGGGCGGCGGCCGGCCGGGGGAACCCGGTCGCTCCAGGCCGCCCGGCCCCCGATCGCCCCGCCGTCCCTGCTGCGCGCCTCGACGACGATCGTCCGGCGGATGCCGGAGATGCTGCTGTTCGCCTGCGTCGTCGGCGGGGCGATCGCGGTGGCCGGCGCGGACGACGAGGGATTCCTGCTCCCCGGGAGCATGGTGCAGACCACGGTCTGCACCTCCGCCATCGTGGCGATGGGCTGGCCAGCGACCTGGAGAAGGGCATCGTCGACCGGTTCGAGTCCCTGCCCGTCGCGCGCTCCCCGGTACTGATCGGGCGGAGCATCTCCCGCCCGACCCACTCCAGCATCGGCATCGCGGTAGGGGTGACCGGTTCGCTCATCGGCTGGCGGATCCGCAGCGGCGGCGTGGACGGCGTGCTCGCACCCGGCCTGCTGCTGCTCCTCGGGTTCGCCCCATCTGGCTGGGCATCTGGGTCGGCTCGCTGATGCGGTCCTGCGGAGGCCGGGCAGGGCTCCATGTCCACGGTGGTGTTCCCGCTGACCTCCGTGGCCAGCAGGTACGCCCCGACGGGGAGCATGCCGTCCTGGCTCCGGCTCATCGCCGAGTGGAACCCGGTCGCGGTGTCGGTCGCCCGGCCGTGCCTGCTCACCGCGGTCTCCGCGCCGCTGGCGGTGGCCGCCGTCCGGCACCGCTCCCGCGACTGACCGGGCTCCCGGGCCGGTCGGCGCCGGGAGGTGTTCACAAATCGCACAGCGCGGGCGGTTGTGACCCGCCCCATACTCGGCGTACCGCACCCGCGGGCACCCGCAGGGCTCATGACGAGGAGGGGCATGTCGACGGTCGACGCCTGGGAGACGTTCCAGCGCGGCAGCGTGCCGGTCGGCGTGCGCGCCGAGGTGCTCGCCTCCTGGCGCCGGTCGCGCTGGAACGGCGTCGACCCGTCGATCGGCGTCCCCCCGGTCGGCCCGGCCGACGACGACACCCCGTTCGTCCGCGCCGCTGCGCCCGTGCTGCTGCAGATGGCCGACCTGCTCGCCGACAGCCGGACCTGTCTGTCGCTCGCCGACCGGAACGGGCACGTGGTGTGGCGCTGGGTCTCCGACCGCGCGCTGGGCGCCGACTGCGACCGGGCCGGGATGCAGTTCGCCTCCAGCTTCAACGAGCGCGAGGTCGGCACCTGCGGCATCGGCGCCGCGCTGGAGACCGGCCGGCTGGCCACGGTGCTCGGCGCGGAGCACTTCGTGGAGTCCTTCCAGCGGTGGGCCTGCGTGGCCGCACCGGTCGCCTCCCCCGTCACCGGGCGCACCGTGGGGGTGGTGAACGTGACCTGCCGGGCCGTCGACGCCAACCACTTCCTGCAGGTCGCGGCCCGCTCGCTGGCCGACGGCGTGCGGTCCGCGCTGTCCGACGCAGCCACCGACGCCGAGCACCGGCTCCTGCAGGAGTTCCTGCGTGCCCGCGCGCGGACGACGGCACCGGTGCTGGCGCTCACCGAGGACCTGCTGCTGACCGATCCGGCCACCGCCGAACTGGGCCTGGACCATGCCGACACCTGGGCCCGGCTGCGGGAGGCCGGGCCGGGTGCCGCTCTCGTGCCGCTGGGGAACGGGGTGGTCGCCGAGGTCGCCGCGGTCGACGACGGAGCTGTGCTGACCCTGCGGAGCACCGCGTCGGCGTCGGGGACCGGCGTCCCGGCCGCCACCTCCGCCGGCCGCGGCCGGCGGCTGACCCCGCTCGAGCAGGCCGAGTCCGACGTCATCGCGGCCACCCTGGCCGCCTGCGAGGGCAACAAGTCCGCCGCGGCCGCCCGGCTCGGCATCTCGCGCGGCACCCTCTACCAGAAGCTGCGGCGGTACCGCCCGCTCGCGCCGTAGAGCCCCCAGCCCGCAGCCGGCCCCGGCTGCGTCCCCCGGTCCACCGACGCACCGCAGGAGAGCCATGTCCAAGATGCGCTTCGGCATGTTCATGCCGCCGTTCAACAGCCCGCCGACCCAGAACCCGACGACTTCACTGCAGCGCAACATCGAGACGATCCAGCTGCTGGACCGGCTCGGTTTCGACGAGGCCTGGGTCGGTGAGCACCACTCGGCCGCGACCGAGATCATCGCCGACCCGCTCACCTTCATCGCCCACGTCGGAGCGATGACCCGGGACATCAAGCTCGGCACCGGCGTCGTCTCGATCCCCTACCACAACCCGTTGTGGGTGGCCGACCGAGCGATCCTGGTCGACCACCTGCTCCGCGGCCGGTTCATGCTGGGCGTGGGCCCCGGCTCGCTGCCCACCGACGCCGCGATGATCGGCCTCGAGCCCGCCCAGTTGCGCCCCGCCCTCGCCGAGGACCTCGACGTCCTGCTGCGGCTGCTGACCAGCGACGAGCCGGTGTCGGTGAAGACCGACCGGTACGAGCTGGTCGAGGCCCGCTGCCAGCTGGCCCCGTACCAGGACCCGTGCTTCGAGGTGGCGGTCGCCGCCACGGCCTCGCCCACCGGGCCGACCCTGGCCGGCAAGTACGGGCTGGGCATGCTGTCGGTCGGGGCGACCACCAAGGAGGGCTTCGACGTCCTGGGCCACCACTGGAACGTGCTGGAGGCGGAGGCCGCCGCGGCCGGGCAGGCCACCGACCGGTCCCGCTGGCGGCTGATGGGTCCCATGCACATCGCCGAGACGCGGGAGCAGGCCGTCGAGGACATCCGGTACGGCTTCGACGCCTTCGTCGAGTACACCCAGAAGACGCTGGCCCTCCCGCCGGTCCGCATCCCCGGCGACACCTTCGAGGAGCGGCTGGCCTGGATCGATGAGAGCGGCTGGGGCGTGGTCGGCACGCCCGACGACGCGATCGCCCAGATCCAGCGACTGATCGACCAGTCCGACGGCGGCTTCGGCTGCTACATCCTGCTGCAGCACGACTGGGCGAACTGGCAGGCCACCCAACGCAGCCTCGAGCTGTTCGCCCGGCACGTGGTGCCGGCGTTCCAGCCCTCGCAGAAGCGGCTGCTCGCCGCCGAGGCGTGGGCGCGCAGCAAGCACAGCGAGCTCGACGCCAAGAACGGCGCCGCGATCCAGGCGGCGTCCGACCGGTACGCCCAGGAGAAGGCCGGCGCCGGCCAGGCGTGATCCCGGAGGTCTGATCCGACCTGACGGGTGCCGCCGGCCGCGGCCGGCGGCACCCGTCCCCCACCCCGCTCCCGCACGAGCAGAGATCAGCGGTGGCGGTGGCGGCGGCGCGCGGCGTGCTCGGCAGCCGAGGGCGGCGTCGTCCAGCTGACCAGGTCATCGGCCGAGGCTCTCCCGCCGGAGGGCACCCGGGTCGACGCGGTCGCGCCGGGCTGGATCGGCACCCCGCTGCTGGCCCCGCTCAAGGCCGACCCGGAGCTGGGCGGGCGGAGTCCGAGGCCGCCGGTGTGGGCGCCGCCATCGCCGGCGGTCGTCGACGCGCTGCGTGCCGGCCAGGAGATGACGGTGCTCATCGACCGCTGAGGGCAGCGGCCCGGGTGGAGCCGTACCGGCCCGCCCGGGTGCCCTCGTCCCCCGCCCCGCGGGGGCTGGGAGAGTACGGCGGTGGACGTCACCGGAGAACTGCAGCACGAGGCGTGGCAGCGCAAGGTCATGCCGCCGGTCGAACAGCTCCGGCCGGACCTGTGGTCCATCCCGGTCCCCATCCCGCACAACCCCCTCCGGTACGTCTCGGTCTACGCGCTGGCGGTGCCGGGCGGGCTGGGACTGATCGACACGGGCTGGCAGAGCGACGAGGGCTGGGAGGCGCTCACCGCGGGGCTGGCCGGCATCGGCGCTTCGATCACCGACGTGCGCGGCGTCGTCGTGACGCACATGCACTTCGACCACCTGGGGCTGGCGGCTGCGGTGCGCGAGGCCTCCGGGGCGTGGGTGGCGATGCACCCGGCGGACGCGGCGTTGGTCAACGACTGGAACGACCACGGCGCGGCCGTCCGGGTCGCCGACGAGATCGAGTTCCTGATCGGCCTGGGCGCCGACCGCGACGACGCGGCCGCCGACGTCGGGACGCCGGAGTCGATGGAACGCTTCACCCGGATGGCGCGCCCCGACCGGCTGCTCGAGCACGGTGACCTGGCCGACTTCACGGGCTGGCAGCTGCGCGCGGTGCACACACCGGGGCACACCCCCGGGCACCTCTGCTTCGCCGAGGAACGGACCGACCTGTTCTTCTCCGGCGACCACGTGCTGCCGCGCATCACCCCGAACATCTCGACCACCAAGGACGGCCTGGCCGATCCGCTGCGGTCCTTCCTGGGGTCGCTGACCGCGCTGCGGGAGCACCGGCCCACCGAGGTGCTGCCCGCCCACGAGTGGCGGTTCACCGGTCTCGGCGAGCGGGTCGACCAGCTGGTCGAGCACCACGAGCGCCGGCTGACCGAGCTGCTGGCCGCCATGCGGCACCATCCGGCCAGCACCCCGTGGGAACTGGCAGCGCACCTGACCTGGTCGCGGCCGTGGGACCAGTACGAGCGGCGGATGCGCATCTTCGCGGTCACCGAGACCGATGCCCACCTGCGGCTGCTCGCCAGCCGGGGACTCGTCCGGAGCGACGGAGGTGCCGTGCCGCGGTGGACGGCCGTCGCCCGCTGACCGCACATGACAGGCTGGCCGCCGCACAGGACGATGGGACCCCGGTCACGTCCGGCCGGGACCGACCGAGGGAGCGGCAGATGAGCGACCGACCAGGCATCCCCGCCCGAGAGCTGTCCGACGAGGAGCTGGAGCGCCAGGGCGTGCACGCGCACGCCATGCGGCACTGGGTCTTCCTGCACGGCACCGCCGAGCAGTTCCGCACGCACACCGAGCGGATGCTCGAGCTCGAGCAGGAGTACCTGCGCCGGCACCCCCAGCGCACCTGGCAGGGCACGGGCGGCGAGGCCGCCGCCGGCTCACGCGACGACCGGATCCGCGACCTGGTGCAGACCTTCTCCCGCGCCATCACCGCCCTGCTGGACGAGGAGCCACCCGTCCCCGCGTCCGGAGGTGCCGCGCGTCGGGACCCCACCTCGGCGCAGGCCGCGCTGCTGCGGCGGTTCGCCGAGGCCCCCGGTGGCCGGCTGCACAAGCTCGAGGCCCACCACATCGCCCGCGAGCTCACCTCCGACAGCCACCTCGTCGCCCGGCTCTACCGGCAGGAGCCGTCGCTGCTGCAGGCCGAGCGGGACATGCGGGTCATCACCGACGCCGGGCGGGCCTGGTTGGCCGAGCACCCGGTGCCCGCCTGAGCGGTCCGGCAGTCGATCCGGCGGGGTCAGTCCTGCCGGCTCACCGACTCCCACGCCAGCTGGGCCCGCGGAGCCCAGCTGGCGTGCCGCTCGCGGAAGACCTCGGCGGCCCGGTTGCCGCTCCACCGCGGCGGCAGCAAGTCGCGGGGCAGCCCCGGGTCGAGCAGGGGGAACCGCCGCCAGGCCTGGATCAGCCGGACCTGCGCCACGAGCGCCTGCCGGTCGGTCCTCGGCCGGCGGCCGCTCACCAACTCCAGGAAGTCCTCGTACCGGCCCTCGATGGCGTCGAGGTCCCAGGCGCTGCGGGCCAGCGAGCGCTCGGCGCCGATCTGACCGGCGGCTGCCACGAACGACCAGCTGCCACCCAGCAGCCCCAGCTCGTCCAGCACGCCGAACGCCTCGGGCTCCCGTTCGGTCCACGGGCTCACCCAGGTGTTGCCGTTGACCGACCCCATCCCGGCCCAGCCGAGCTGGGTGCGCAGCCGCTGCCGCAGCGCCCGCTCGTTCTCGGGGACGCCCACGGTCACCACCAGCCAGCGGCCGTCCCAGGCCCGCTCGTCGGCGGCGAAGCCGTAGATCCGGTCGGTCCCCTCCCGCAGCAGCCGGGTCCCGGCGGACGTCAGCTCCCAGCGGGTCTCCCGGCCCACCCGGCTGCCCTCGATCCACCCGCTGTCCGCGGTGCGCATGATGGCCTGCCGGGCCGCCTTCTCGGCCACGTCGAGCTCGCCGAGCAGCTCGATCAGCGTCGACGTCCAGACCGGGCGACCACTGGGCAGCACGAACTCACCGAGCACGGTGAGCAGCAGGCTCCGCGCGCTCGCCGCACCCAGTTCCTGCCGCCGTGTCACGAACGGTCCGTCGACGACCTCCACCTGCCCATCCTGACACCTGGCACGTGCCGGACCCCCGCACCACCGCGGACGCCTCCTCCGGACTGGTCACGACTCGGCTACAGCACGCCTTCGGGGCCTGGTGAGGCTTGACACATTCCCATCGCGCACTACAGGGTTACTTGTCAATGGACGCGCGGTGTAGCACGTCCACGACGATTCCGGAGTGTGTGCCCATGGCGCGACGACCGTTCCGCCGCCCCCTGACCCGGCTCGGCTTCGGGGCGCTGGCGCTGACCCTGACCGCCTGCGGCGGCGGCAGCCTCGGCGGCGACGAGGGCGGTGCCGGCGGCGCCGGTGCCCAGACCGGCGGCCCGGTCACCGTCGGGCTGGTCATCCCCCAGGCCGGCGTGTACACGCCCCTGGGCGAGGACATGCAGCAGGGCTGGGAGCTCTACCTCGACCAGCACAACGGTCAGCTGGGCGGGTACGAGGTCGAGACCGTCATCGCCGACGAGGGCGAGAGCCCCGACACCGGCGTCCCGGCCGTCCAGCGGCTGCTCACCGAGGGTGAGGTCGACGCCATGGTGGGCATCGTGAACTCCGCGACCGCACTGGGCGTGGCCGACGCCGTCACCGAGGCCGAGACCCCACTGATCGTCGCCAACGCCGGCGCCGAGGCGATCACCAAGGACGCCGCCAGTCCCTACGTGTGGCGGTCGTCGTTCACCAACGCCCAGGTCGCCGCGGCGATGGGTGAGCACCTGGCCGCCGAGGGCATCGGCCCGGTCTACGTCATGGCGCCGGACTACGCGGCCGGCCAGGAGGTCGTGGCGGGATTCACCGCGGCCTACGAGGCCGGCGGCGGCACGCTCGCCGGGCAGGCGCTGACCCCCTTCGGCAGCACCCAGGACTTCCAGCCCTTCCTGTCCGGGGTCCAGTCCTCCGGCGCCGCGGCCACCTTCGTCTTCTACGCCGGCGGTGAGGCGGTCAGCTACGTCCAGCAGTACGCCCAGTTCGGCCTCAAGGACAGCATCCCGCTCTACGGCTCGGGCTTCCTGACCGAGGGCAGCGTCCTGGACGCGCAGGGCCCGGCGGCCGTGGGGGTGCAGACGACGCTGCACTACTCCACCGAGATCGACAACGCGGCCAACACCGAGTTCGTGCAGGCGTACCAGGCGGCGTACGGCGAGTTGCCGACGACGTACGCGGTGCAGACCTACGACGCGGCCAACGTGCTGGACCGGGCCCTCGAGGCGGCCGGGGACCTCTCCGGTCCGGCGATCACCGAGGCGCTGAACGGTCTCGGCGAGATCGACGACAGCCCCCGCGGCCCGTGGAGCTTCACCAACCAGACCCCGGAGCAGAGCATCTACCTGCGGGCGGTCGTCGACGAGGGCGGCACGCTGCTCAACAGCGTGGTGACCGACCTGGGGGTCCTGCCCCAACCGTGATCCAGCCGTAGTCCAGCCGTAGTCCAGCGGTGGCGGTCACGGTCGGGCGGGCGACACCCTCCCGACCGTGACCGCTCCTCCGCGCGGAGAGGAGTCCCGATGGTCGGCTGGTTCGACGCCAACCTGGTCAGCATTCTCAACGGGTTCGCGATCGGCTCGTTGCTGTTCATCCTCGCTGTGGGCCTGTCCATCGTCTTCGGGATGATGGACGTGCTCAACCTCGCGCACGGCGCCTTCTTCCTCGCCGGGTCCTACCTCGCCGTGACGTTCGTCGCCGGGGAGTCCTGGGGAGGCTTCTTCACCGCCCTGGGCGTAGCGGCGCTGTTCGGCCTGGTGGCCGGCGGAGCGCTGTCCGGCATGACCGAGCCACTGGCCCGCCGCCCGATCCTCGACCAGGCCCTGCTCACGCTGGGCATCTCACTGATCGTCGCCGAGGTGCTGTCGATCATCTACGGCAACGACGTGCGCTCGGTGCCCCCGCCACCTGGTCTGACCGGAAGCGTGGACGTCGCCGGCAGCGCCTACCCGGCCTACCGGCTGATGCTCATCGCCGTCGGCCTGCTGCTCGCCCTGGTGGTCTGGCTCGTGGTCGAGAAGACCTCGGTCGGTGCACTCGTGCGGGCCAGCGTCGCCGACCGCGAGATGGTCTCCGCCATGGGGATCGACAACCGCAAGGTCAAGTTCGCCGTCCTCGGCATCGGATCGGTGCTGGCCGCCCTCGCCGGGGTGCTGGCCGCGCCCGTCTACGGCGCCCGACCGGGTCTGGACAAGACGATCCTCATCCTCGCGCTCGTCGTCATCGTGATCGGCGGCCTCGGCTCGATCCGCGGCGCCCTCATCGGTGCGCTGGTCATCGGGCAGGTCGAGTCCCTGGGGCGAGCCCTGGTCCCCGACCTCGCTTCCTTCATCCTGTTCGGCACGCTGGCACTGGTGCTCATCGTCCGTCCGCGCGGGCTCTTCGCCGGATGGGTGGCCTCCTGATGAG
>JAOPWO010000456.1 GCA_025965635.1 Modestobacter sp.
GAACGAGCCAAGAACCACCTGCTCGAGGCAAACCTCCGGCTCGTGGTCTCCCACGCCAAGCGCTACACCGGCCGCGGCATGGCGTTCCTGGACCTGATCCAGGAGGGCAACCTGGGCCTCATCCGCGCGGTGGAGAAGTTCGACTACACCAAGGGCTACAAGTTCTCGACCTATGCCACGTGGTGGATCCGGCAGGCGATCACCCGGGCGATGGCCGACCAGGCGCGCACCATCCGCATCCCGGTGCACATGGTCGAGGTCCTCAACAAGCTCGGCCGCATACAGCGTGAGATGTCGCAGTCCCTCGGCCGCGAGCCCACGCCGGAGGAGCTGGCCAAGGAGCTCGACCTCACCCCGGAGAAGGTGCTGGAGATCCAGCAGTACGCCCGGGAGCCGATCAGCCTCGACCAGACCATCGGCGACGAGGGCGACAGCCAGCTCGGTGACTTCATCGAGGACTCCGAGGCTGTCGTGGCCGTCGACGCGGTGAGCTTCACCCTCATGCAGGACCAGCTCACCAGCGTCCTGCAGACCCTCTCCGAGCGGGAGGCCGGCGTCGTCCGGCTGCGCTTCGGCCTGACCGATGGTCAGCCGCGCACCCTCGACGAGATCGGCCAGGTCTACGGGGTCACCCGCGAGCGGATCCGGCAGATCGAGTCCAAGACGATGTCCAAGCTGCGGCACCCGAGCCGCTCCCAGGTGCTGCGCGACTACCTCGACTGACGAGCACCCCCTCCTCATCCCTCGCAAGCTTCGGGACGAGCCTGTGGCGGGGGCCGGGCAGAGGCCTCGTGCGGGCCCCTGGAGAGGGGCCGTTGCCGACCGTCACCGACGGCCGGTGGTCCTCGGACCACCGGCCGTTGTGCTGTCCGGTCAGGAGCGGGGGTCCAGCGACGAACGGGTGAGCGCGGCGGTGCCGGGCGGCACCGGTCGGTCGGACGGCGTAGCGTGGGACACGTCAGAACAGCAGCGGACCACCAGCTGGCCTGAGCCAGTACCGACCGAACGACGTACGTGCACCACCCGGACCCAGTTCCGAAACCAGCGATGTCCCTGCTGACCGTTCCACCAGGCACCTCGTGTCACGACCACGTCTCGATTGGCGAGTCCGTGCACATCGGGTGTCGGAACGGGAACACGAAGGGCCATCCTGGCGCTGTGCAGGAGGCCGATCCGCAGTCGCGGGTCCGTGCGGTAGAGAGCGAGTGATGAGCCAGATGACCCAGACGCTGACGACGACCCCGCCCACCGAAGAACTCGTCGTTCCCTTCCACTGCGACCGTTGCGGTGCTCTGGCCAAGGTGCGAGTGGTCCTCCCCAGTGGGAGCGACCTCGTCTTCTGTGGACACCACGCACGT
Source organism: Modestobacter sp. (assembly GCA_025965635.1). Classification (GTDB taxonomy): domain Bacteria; phylum Actinomycetota; class Actinomycetes; order Mycobacteriales; family Geodermatophilaceae; genus Modestobacter. The sequence continues at coordinate 1,359 of JAOPWO010000456.1, forward strand.
GAGTACGAGGACAAGCTCCGCGCCCTCGCGGCCGACATCATCGAGACCGACGGCGAGGCGCGCGTGCACAGCTGAGTGGGGCAACTATCGTCGCGACAGCGATGACGCCCCTACTCGACCGAGCCGCCGATCTCCGGTGCCCCTCAGGGGTCACCAGGGGCCGGCGGTTTCGTCGTACCAAGGACCGGTGGCCGGTCCCCGCTGAGCCGGAGAGCCACTGATGCCCCACGACTCCTCGACGGAGCCGGACACCCGCCGCCTGCACACGGACGGCTCGGTCAGCCGTGGGCGACCCGCTCCGCCGGCACCGCCCGCCGCGGCTGCCGGTGAGCCGGCAGACACGGCTGCCGGGCCGGCCGCTGCCGACCCGGCTCCCGCTGACGCCCCGGCCCCGGCCCCCGAGCCGGACAGCGGCCCGGCAGACGGGGACGCGGCCGGTGCCGACCCGGGCCAGACCGAGGGCCCCGAGGCGACTGTGGTGATCCCGGCGTTCGAGGAGCGCCCGGTGGTCGCTCCGCCGGCTGCCGTCCCGCCGGCCGTCGCGCCCCAGGTCGCGGACGCCGACGCCGACGCCGACGCCGACGACACCATCGAGTTCCGCGGCGAGGTCCCCACCACCGCCCCTCCCGAGCTCCCGGCCGGCGCGGACGCCACCCGGGTGACGGCGGACGAGGACGTCCCGCCCAGCGGCGGCAGCGACGGGCCGCCGCCCGTCGAGGTCGCCTCCGCCGGCAGCCCCGCGGATGGACCGTCCGGCACCGGCGGGCCGTGGTGGCGCCGTCGCGCCGTGCTCCTGCCGGCCGCCGCCGTCCTCGCGCTGGGCGCCGTCTACGGGCTGGACCTGCTGGTCGCCGGCGACGACGTGCCCCGCGGCACCGTGGTCGCCGGCCTGGAACTGGGCGGTCTCTCCGCCGCCGCGGCCAGTGACCGGCTGACCAACGACCTGGCGCCGCGGATGGCCGCCGACCACACCCTGGTGGCCGATGACGTCGAGATGGTGTTGCACCCGCCGGCGGCCGGCATCGCCCTGGACGTGCCCGCCACCGTGGACGCCGTCGACGACCAGCCGCTCAACCCCTGGACGCGCCTGGTCACGCTGTTCGGCGACCGCGAGCTCCGGCCGGTCCTCACCGCGGACGAGACCGCGCTGGGCGCTCAGCTCGAGCAGCTGGCCGCCCAGGTCGACCGCGCCCCGGTCGACGCCACGATCGCCATCGACGGCACGACCCCGAGCGTGGTCGAGCCCACCGAGGGACGCACCCTCGACCGGGACGGCGCCGCGGACAGCGTCACCCGGGCCCTCGCCGGAGGAGGTGACCCGGCGACCCCCATCGAGCTCCCGGTCCAGACGGCAGCGGTGCGGGTCGGCGTCGACCAGGCGCAGCGGGTGCTCGACGAGACCGTGACCCCCGCGTTGTCCGCGCCGGTCACCGTCGTCGGTGCCGACGGCGGGGAATCGGTGCAGCTGCCGGTCGACGCGATCGCCGCGTCGCTCACCTTCACCCCGCAGGACGACGGCACGCTGGAGCCGGCCGTCGACCCGGCCGCGCTGCAGGCGGAGGTGGGCGAGGACTTCACCGTCTTCGGCTCCCCGGCCCAGGACGCGCGATTCGAGATCAGCGGGGACTCGGTCACCGTCGTCCCCTCGGTCGACGGAGAGGGCATCGACCCGGCGGTCCTGGCCGAGCAGCTGCTGCCGGTCCTCCGCGCGCCGGCCCCCCGCGAGGTCACCGCGACCCTCGGGCCGGTGCCGGCCGGCTTCACCACCCGGCAGGCCGAGGCACTGGGCATCAAGGAGGAGGTCGGTTCCTTCTCCACCTCCTTCACCAACAGCGCGAGCGGCACCAACATCCGGGTCGTCGCCGAGGAGGTCGACGGTGCGCTGGTGATGCCGGGCGAGACCTTCAGCCTGAACACGTTCACCGGCCCGCGCGGCACGGCGCAGGGCTACGTCCCGGCGGGGGTGATCAGCAACGGTGAGTTCAGCACCGCGGTCGGCGGCGGGATCAGCCAGTTCGCCACGACGATGTTCAACGCCGTCTTCTTCGCCGGGCTCGAGGACGTCTACCACAAGCCGCACAGCTACTACATCAGCCGCTATCCGGCCGGCCGCGAGGCGACCGTGTACGAGGGCGCCATCGACCTGCAGTGGCGGAACGACACCGGGACCGGCATCTACGTCCAGACCGTGTGGGTGCCCGGCTCGATCACCGTCCGGTTCTGGGGGACGAAGTACTACGACGTCGAGTCGGTCAGCAGCGACCGGTACGCCGTGACCCAGCCGGTGGTCCAGGAGAAGGTCGACGACGGCACCGGCTCGTGCAAGCCGCAGGGTGGGAGCACCGGCTTCAGCATCACCGTGACCCGGGTCTTCAACGACCTGGCGACCGGCGCCGAGGTGCGCCGCGAGGACTTCCGCACCCGGTACGCCGCCGAGCCGGTCATCCGGTGCGTGACCCCCGAGCCGGCCGCTCCGGAGGAGCCGGCGGGCGAGGACGGGGCCGCTCCGGAGCAGCCGGAGGGCGAGGACGGGGCCACTCCGCCGACCCCGACCGGCTGAGCTCCCGGTGACCCGGCGCGCGGCTGTGGGTCGCGCGGGACCGCTGAGCCCGAGTCGGTGGACTGCCCCCTCCGGGTGGGTGTCGGTGGCCCGGGGCGAGGCACCGGTGGCATGCCCCGTGCACACTGATCAGGTGCCCCCTGCCCTCCCGCGCGCCTCGGCGCACCCCGGTGACCTGGGCGGACGCCCCGCGGACGAGGCGGAGACGAGTACCGAGGCCACCGAGGCGCCAGTGGCGGTCCGGCCCGGGGCCGGGGCGTCGGCTGCGCAACCGCCGTCGGGCGGGGCGCTGCGCCGGTCGACCCGTCGCCTGCTGACCCCCGTCCGGGTGCCCCTGCAGTTGCTGGGCCGCTCCCTGGCGAAGGCCTGGTCGGACCGGATCCTGGGGCTGTCGGCCGAGGCCGCCTTCTGGCAGGTCCTGTCGGTGCCCCCGCTGCTGATCGGGCTGCTCGGTTCGCTGGGCTACCTCGGCGACTGGATCGGTGCCGACCGGGTCCAGCAGATCGAGGACCGCCTGGTCGACCTCGCCGCCGAGGGGCTCACGCCCAGCGTCGTGGAGACCCTCGTCGAGCCCACGCTCAACGACATCCTCGGGTCCGGCCGCCTCGACGTGGTCAGCGTCGGCTTCCTGCTCTCGCTGTGGGCCGGCTCGTCGGCGACCGCCACCTTCATGAACACCGTCGTCATCGCCTACGACCAGCGCGACGTCCGCGGCCCCATCCGGACCCGCCTGATGGCCTTGTGGCTGTTCGTGGTCGGCCTGCTGACCGCAGTGCTGACCCTGCCGCTGCTCGTCCTCGGGCCCGGCGTCATGGTGTCGCTGATCCCGCCCGAGTACCAGGACACCGCCTCGGTGCTCATCAACGCCGTCTACTGGCCGCTGGTCGTGGTCGGGCTGGTCCTGGTGCTCTGCTGCTTCTACCACGTGACGCTGCCGCGGAAGACCCCGTGGCTGCGACACCTCCCGGGCGCGCTGTTCGCCGTCGGCTTCTTCCTCGTCGCCGCGGTCGTGCTGCGCGGCTACGTCGCCGACATCCTCACCACCGCACTGCCCTACGGCGCGCTGGCCGCCCCGATCGCCGCGCTGCTGTACTGCTTCCTGCTCGGCATGTCGATCCTGCTGGGCGCCGAGCTGAACGCCACCGTCGAGGCACGCTGGCCCTCCCAGCAGCGCCGGCACGATGAGCACCGGCGCCGCCGGCGCGAGGCGAAAATCGAGCTGGAGGCCCAGAAACTCGGGCTGAGGTAGCGCTACGGACACCGCACGGACGGGGAACGGCCCGGCGCCGGTCGGCCGGGCAGCTGGCCGCGGTCGGAGGCCGCCGGCCGACCATGTGCGCAGCCCCTTACTCCTTCTTGAGCTGGTTGTAGACCTCCTTGCAGGCCGGGCACACCGGGCTGCCGGGCTTGGGGGTCTTGGTCACCGGGAAGACCTCGCCGCACAACGCCTCCACCATGGTGCCCATGACGGCGCTCTCGGCGATCTTGTTCTTCCGGACGTAGTGGAACACCTCGTTGGCGTTACCGGTGTCGGCGTCGCGGACGTCCGGGCGCTCGAGGATGTCGCTGCTGCTCACGGCTGCTCCCTGGGGTCGGTGGGCGGGCGCGCGGCACCGGGGTCGTCCGGAGGGCGCCACGTCGCCGTCCATGATGACAGGGTGCCGCCGCCCGCCGCCCCTACCGCCGACCGCCGCGACACCGTGCGGTCCCCGGAGGTGGCCGCCGCGCTCGCCGAGGGGCGGCCGGTGGTGGCCCTGGAGAGCACCCTGCTGGCGCACGGCCTACCCCCGGCCGGCACACCGGCAGGCCGCCGACGACGTCGAGGCGGCGGTGCGGGCCGGCCGCGTGGGCGGGGACGCCGCGGTCGCTGCCGGGTGCACGGTGTCGCTGGACCCAGCGTCCACCGGGCCGCTGGTCCGCTACGGGCTCGACCGGTGGCTCGCGGACACCGCCGCGGCCACCCTGCTGCTGCCCAACGCCGACGAGGCGCGGCTGCTCACCGGCTGCCGTGACGTGACCGGGGCTGCCTCGGCACTGGCCGGCCGGGCGCCCGCTGAGCCCGGTCGCTCAGCACCGGCAGCACGGCGGAGCCGGGCCCCTGGTCACCGGAGGTGGGTTCACATGTCGATGACGCGGGACTGCGGTCCGGACTCCAGGATGCGGTCGGGCCGCGGCGCGACGTAGCGGTTGACGTCCTGGCGCTTCTTCGGCGGGCGGTCGTTGGCCATGACGACGGCGATCCAGGGCAGCACGGTCCCGAGGACCGCGAAGATCAGCATCAGCCAGACGGTCTGGTAGAAGACCGCGGCCATGACCAGGCTGACACCACGGATGGCCATCGTGATGACGTAGCGCTTCTTCCGGGCAGCGTGCTGCTCGGACTGACTGGGCTCTGCCTCGGTGATGAGGACCGGTTCGGCGCGGCTCGAGCCGGAGGGTGCGCGGTGCGGGAGCTGCTGGCTGGATGCCACGGACGCCCTTCTCTGGACCGGCCGGGGTGGTGGGCGGCGTGGGTCGGCGCGACGTCGCCCGGCCCCCGGAGCTCCCCGGCTCCTGCGCTCATGGTGCCACCGGATCAGACGGGATGCAGGCGCCACGGAGTGCGATCTGCAGGGGCCCGGTCACGGTGCCACCCCGCCGTCCTCACGTTCCGGCCGCGGCGTCCTTCGCCGCCCTGGCGGCCTGCTTCGCCTGCTGCTTGGTGCTGCGGACCTCGGCCAGGGACGTCGGTCCGGTGATGTCGGCGACCGAGCGCCGGGCGCCGTCCTCGCCGTACTCCCCCGCCGCCTCCCGCCATCCGGGCGGCGTCACGTCGCACTGCTTGCCCAGCAGCGCGAGGAAGATCCTCGCCTTCTGCGCGCCGAAGCCGGGCAGCTCGTGCAGGCGGCGCAGCAGAGTGGCGCCGTCGGCGGCGTCGGCCCACACCGCATCGGCCCGGCCGTCGTACCGCTCCACCAGCAGGCGGGCCAGGTCCTGGGTGCGGGCGGCCATCGAACCCGGGTAGCGGTGCACTGCCGGCGGCCCCTGGAAGTGCCCTGCCAGCACCTCCGGGTCGCACTGGGCGAGCTGCGCGGCCGAGAGCGTGTCGACGCCCAGCCGGTCGGCCAGCAGGCGCGGCCCGGCGAAGGCCCGCTCCATCGGGAACTGCTGGTCCAGGAGCATCCCGAGGAGCAGGGCCAGCGGATCGCGGCTGAGCAGCTCGTCGGCGGCGTCGTCCTGACTGAGGCGGAGGGTCGGCACTCCGGCGATCCTGCCGCACCCGTCCGGACGGTGGCGTCCGGCTGCTCAGAGCGCGGACGTGCAGCGTCTCCAGTGACGGTTCCGGTGCGCGTGTGCACCGGAGTCTGGAGCGACCGTTCGGCCCCCCGAGGAGGTGCTCGACCGCTTCGACCACGATGTCGAGCCCGGTCCGCGCGGCGGGACGCACCACTCGTTCTGGCGCAGGTGAGCCCGCGCCCCGCCGCGCGAGGGCCCCGCGGGCACCGGCGAGGATGCACGGGTGCGTGCGGTGGTGACCCGGGTGAGCCAGGCGTCGGTGACCGTCGACGGGCAGGTCGTGGGGACCATCGGGCCGGGCCTGCTCGCGCTGGTCGGCGCCGGACGGGACGACGACGCCGACCGCGCCCGCGCGCTGGCCCGCAAGGTGCACGAGCTGCGGGTCTTCCCGACGGAGGGGGGCGCCCGCTCGATCGGCGACCTGGGGTTGCCCGTGCTGGTGGTCAGCCAGTTCACGCTGTACGCCGACACCCGCAAGGGCCGCCGACCCTCATGGTCCGAGGCCGCGCCCGGCGAGATGGCGCAGCCCCTGGTCGACGAGGTGGTCGCCGAGCTCCGCCGCCGCGGCAGCACCGTGGCCACCGGTGTCTTCGGGGCTTGCATGCAGGTGGCGTCGGTCAACGAGGGCCCGATGACCCTCCAGCTCGAGGTCTGAGCCCGGCGCCGGGGAACAGGACACCCCGGCGGGTTGCTGTACCGGGACCGGGCGCACCGAACCCGGGTCGTCGCCGTACGCCCCCTGGACGTTCCCTGTGAGTTGGAACGCCCCGGAACACGGGACCCCCTGGGGACCGTTGGACAAGACGTACCACACCGGACATCAGGCAGGCAGGGCCCTCCGGCGATCCCGGTTCGACGCCCTGCACAGCAAGACGCCGGGATGCAGCGCCCATCGACGGGGCGGCGCATCCGAACCCCAGAGCAAGGACGAAGACTCATCGTGACGCTGCTGCAGTCCTCCCCCTCCGACAGCCTCGAGGTGCGCGCCCCGCGCCGTGCGCCGGACACCAGCGGCCTGGTGTCGACGGACCTCGTGCGCGTCTACCTGAACACCATCGGCAAGACCGCGCTGCTGACCGCCGAGCAGGAGGTGGAGCTGGCGAAGCGGATCGAAGCCGGCCTCTACGCCGGCCGGCTGCTGGCCGAGAAGCAGCTGACCCCGGCCCTCAAGCGGGACTACAAGACCCTCGCCGCGGACGGCAAGGCCGCCAAGGCGCACCTGCTGGAGGCCAACCTGCGGCTGGTCGTGTCGGTGGCCAAGCGCTACACCGGGCACGGCATGACGTTCCTGGACCTGATCCAGGAGGGCAACGTCGGGCTGATCCGCGCCGTGGAGAAGTTCGATTACACCAAGGGCTTCAAGTTCTCGACCTACGCGACGTGGTGGATCCGTCAGGCGATCACTCGGGCCATGGCCGACTCCGGCCGCACCATCAGGCTGCCCGTCCACCTCGCCGAGCAGGTCAACAAGGTGGTCCGCACGCGCCGCCGGATCCACCAGGAGCTGGAGCGCGAGCCGACCGCCGAGGAGCTGGGTCTCGAGCTGGACCTGACCCCGGAGCGGATCACCGAGCTGCTCGAGTACTCCCGTGACCTGGTCAGCCTGGACCAGACCGTGGGCGCCGACGAGGAGTCCCGGCTCGGCGACTTCATCGAGGACGCCGACGCCGCGGTCGCCGAGGACGCGGTCGCCTTCCAGATGATGAAGGGCGATGTGCGCACCGTCCTGCAGACGCTGGAAGAGCGAGAGCGCGACGTCGTGATCATGCGCTTCGGGCTGGACGGCAACCAGCCGCGCACGCTGGAGCAGATCGGCAAGCGGTTCGGGCTGTCCCGCGAGCGCGTGCGGCAGATCGAGCGCGAGACGATGTCCAAGCTGCGCGATCCGGAGCGCGCCGACGCCCTGCGGGACTACCTCGGGTGACGTCCTGCGGACGTCACCGCGGTCAGGTGCCGTACCCGGGTGGCTGAGCCGCTGCCCACGCTGACGAGAGCCGGTCACCTCCTCGAGGTGACCGGCTCTCCGTGCTTCAGCTGCCCTCCGGCCGGAACATCCGGCGGGGGCCGGGAGCGAGCCGGCCGGTGGGCCGGCCCACCCGGACAGTCGCTCCGGCGACGACCAGCGACCGGCCGCCGTGCCAGGCGTCGGCCGGCCCGACGATCACCGGCTCCAGGCTGAGCTGCAGCACCTCGGGGAGGTCGTCGCCGAGCTGACCGACCCTCAGCAGCAGATCCTCCAGCGCGGCGGTGTCGGCCGGTGCGCTGCCGCGGTAGCCGTCGAGCAGCGGCCACGCGCGGGGCTCGCGGACCAGCTCGGCGGCGTCCAGATCGGTCAGCGGAAGCGTGCGGTAGGCGCGGTCGCCGAGCAGGTCGGTGGCCACCCCGCCCAGGCCGAAGCTGACCAGCGCGCCGAAGGAGGGGTCGTCGACGATCTCCACGACCGTGGCGACCCCGGGTGCCGCCTGCTCCTGGACGATCACCGGGTCGCCGGCCGGGATGGCGGCGAACGCCGTGCGCACGTCGTCGGCGTCGGCGAGGTCGAAGCGCATGCCGCCCAGGTCGCGGCGGTCACGCAGCCAGGGCGCAGTCGACTTCAGCACCACCGGGTAACCGACGTCCTCGGCGGCCGCGACCGCGTCCTCCACGTCGGTCACCCGGCGCGTGCCGAGCATCGGCAGTCTGTAGGCGGCGAGCAGCTCGATGGTCTCCTCGTCGGTCAACGCCCGGCCCGCCGGCTCCTCGGCCAGCACCCGCCTGACGACAGCCCGGGCCGCATCCTCGTCGATGCCCTCCAGGACCGGGACGACCCCGGTGGGCCGGCGCCGCCAGCGGGCGTACTCGGCGACCTTGCCCAGGGCGATGACCGCCCGCTCCGGCGTGGAGAACGACGGAACGGACCCGCGGGCCGGCATGCCGTGCTCGTCCCGCACGGCCAGCTCGTCGGGGATGCCGTCGGTGGAGAGGAAGTTGGCGACCACCGGCTTCACCGCGCCGGCCGACACCTCGCGCAGCACCCGTCCGAACACCTGGGAACCGCGCGACAGCGGGGGGAGGAAGACCGCGACGACCGCGTCGACGCCGTCGTCGGCCAGCGCGGCCTCGAGCGCGGCCCGGAAGTCTTCCGGCCCGGCCTGCGTGCCGATGTCCACCGGCCGGTCGTGGGCCAGCTGGAGCCGTTGCTCCAGGACGGCGTCGGCGACCAGAACCCCCATGGCGGTGGAGTTGCCGACGATGGCCACCCGGTCACCGGCCGGCAGCGGCTGGTGTGCCAGCAGCGTCCCGACGTCGAACAGCTGGGCCAGCGTGTCGACCCGGATCACCCCGGCCGAGGCGAACAGCGCGGCGACGGACTGCTCGGGCACCGCCACGCTCGTGCCGGCCAGCCCCGCCGTCATGCCGACGTGCCGGCCGCTCTTGACCGCCACCACGGGCTTGGTGCGCCCGACCCGCCGGGCCAGCCGGGCGAACTTGCGCGGGTTGCCGAAGCTCTCCAGGTGCAGCAGCACCACCTCGGTGGCCGGGTCGGTGGCCCAGTACTGCAGCAGGTCGTTGCCGCTGACGTCGGCCCGGTTGCCGGCGGAGACGAAGCTGGACAGCCCGATGCCGCGGGCGCGGGCCCGCTCGAGCAGGGCGACCCCGAGCGCCCCGGACTGGGCGAAGAACCCGACCCGCCCCCGGCCGGGCACGTGCGGGGCCAGACTGGCGTTGAGCCGCACCGCCGGGTCGGTGTTCACGATGCCCAGGCAGTTGGGCCCGACCACGCGCATGCCCGACGCCCGGGCCGAGTCCACCAGGATCCGCTCGGTCGCCCGCCCCACCGCCCCGGTCTCGCCGAACCCGCCGGTGAGGACCACCAGGCCGCGGACCCGCTTGCGCCGGGCGGCCTCGACCACGCCGGCGACCGCGTCGGCGGGCACCGTCAGCACGGCGAGGTCCACGTCGTCGGGGATGGACTCGATGTCGGCGTAGGCGGGCACCCCGCGGACGTGCCGGACCGCCGGGTTCACCGGGTAGATGGGCCCGGCGAAGCCGTAGTCGAGCAGGTGGCGCAGCACGGCGTTGCCGATCTTGGTCTCGTCGTTGCTGGCGCCGACCACCGCCACCGATCCGGGGGTGAGCAGCCGGCCGATGGACCGCGACTCGCTGCGCTGCTCGCGCTCGTAGGTGACGGCCAGGGACTGCTCGGTGGGAGCGATCGGGAAGGTCAGGTGGACGACGCCGTCCTCGTAGGACCGCTTCGCCGAGTACCCGGCGTCGATGAAGACCCGCACCATCTGGCTGTTCTGGCTGAGCACCTCGGCGACGAAACTGGTGATGCCGCGTTCCCGGGCCGCGGCGGCCAGGTGTTCGAGCAGCACCGAGCCGAGGCCGCGGCGCTGGTGGGCGTCCTCGATGAGGAAGGCCACCTCGGCGTCGTCGGTGCCGGGGTAGCGGTCGTACCGGCCGACCCCGATCACCTCGTCGCCCAGCACCACCACGAAGGCCACCCGGTCGACGTGGTCGACGTGGGTGAAGCGGTGCAGGTCCCGGTCCGACAACCGCCGCATCGGGCCGAAGAACCGGTAGTAGCGGGTCTGGTCGGAGCTGCGCTCCATCAGCCCGACGATCCCATCGGTGTCGTCGGGGCTGATCGGCCGCAGGTGCACCGTGCCACCGTCGGCCGCGACGACGTCGGCCTCCCAGTGCGCCGGCGGCCGGGGCACTGCGGGCTCGTCGTGGCCGGAGGGGGACGAGGTCTCTCCCGGGGGGGGCCCTTGTTCAGTCACGGGGGTCGTCCGGGTCGAGGCCGAAGTAGGGGAAGGAGGCGGTGCGGGTGCGGGCGATCGCCCGGTCCACCCGGCTCTCGGTGAAGGGGTCCCATCGCGAGAAGCCGGTGTAGCCGCCCTCGGTCATGGTTTCGGGCGGTTCGGCCCGCAGCCCGCGCCGGCGGACGTCGTCCCGCCAGCTCTGCGGGATCTCGGTCTCCGGCTTCAGTCGGTCGCCGCTGGCCTCGGCGATCAGGTGCGTCCAGGCCCGGGGCACGCACCGCACCAACCCGTACCCGCCGCCGCCGAGGGCGATCCACTTCCCGTCGCACACCTCGTGGGCCAGGTCGTGCACCGCGCGGTAGGAGGCGCGCTGCCCGTCGACCGTGAGCCCGAGGTCGGCCAGCGGGTCCTCGTGGTGGGCGTCGCAGCCGCACTGGGTGACCAGGATCTGCGGCTGGAACGCCCGGACGACGCTGGGGACGACGGCGGTGAACGCGCGCAACCAACCGGCGTCGTCGGTGCCGTTCGGCAGCGCCAGGTTCACCGCACTGCCCCGCGCCTTGTCCGGGTCGCCGGTCTCCTCCGGGTAGCCGGTCCCGGGGAACAGCGTGAGCGGGGTCTGGTGGATGCTGACGGTGAGCACCCGGGGGTCGTCGTAGAAGACCGACTGGACGCCGTCGCCGTGGTGCACGTCGAGGTCGACGTAGGCGATGCGCTGGTAGCCCTGGCGGAGCAGCCAGGCGATGGCGACGGCGCCGTCGTTGAACACGCAGAAGCCCGAGGCCGCCGCCGGCATGGCGTGGTGCAGGCCCCCGGCGATGTTGACGGCGTGCTGGGCCCGGCCCTCGTGCACCTGCTGCGCGGCCAGCACGGTGCCGCCGGTGATCAGCGCGGCGGCGTCGTACATCCCGGCGAAGACCGGGTTGTCGGAGGTGCCCAGACCGTGGCCGACGCCGGTCGGGTCGTCCGGCGCCCGCCGCACCGCGTCGAGGTAGGCCGCGTCGTGGACGAGGGTCAGCAACGCCTCGTCAGCCGGGGTGGGCCGCAGCACCTGCAACCTCGGGCGCTCGAGCACACCGAGCGCGTCGGCCAACCGGACGGTGAGGTCCAGCCGGATCGGGTGCATGGGGTGGTCGCCTCCCATGGTGTACCCGAGCAGCGCGTCGTCCCAGATGACCGCGACCGAGTCGCTCATGACCCCTGCCTGACCACGTCAGCTCCTTCGCCGGCGCCTGCGACGCCGGGACGCCGGCGCCGTCGTGCTCGCGGAGACGCACGTCGGTCACCGTTGCCGTGCCGACGCTACCGGTGCCGGTGCGCCGGGGCGCCACCGTCCGACCGCCCGCCGCCGGAGGACGGGGGTCGACTGGCCGAGGCCTCGTACGATCGGGGGCACCCGACGGAGGAGCGACGTGAACGATCTCATCGACACCACGGAGATGTACCTCCGAACGATCTTCGAACTGGAGGAGGAGGGCATCGTCCCGCTCCGGGCCCGGATCGCCGAGCGGCTGCACCAGAGTGGGCCGACGGTCAGCCAGACGGTGGCCCGGATGGAGCGCGACGGGCTGCTCACCGTGGAAGGCGACCGGCACCTCCAGCTGTCCGACGAGGGACGCAAGCTCGCCACCGCGGTCATGCGCAAGCACCGCCTGGCCGAGTGCCTGCTCGTCGACGTCATCGGCCTCGACTACGCCGACGTCCACGAGGAGGCGTGCCGCTGGGAGCACGTCATGAGCGAGGCGGTGGAGCGCAAGCTCCTCATCCTGCTCGGCAACCCCAGCGTCTCCCCGTTCGGCAATCCCATCCCAGGGCTGGACGCGCTCGGCGGCGACACCTCGGCGGTGCTCGACGCGCTGACCCTGCTCTCGACGACCGCCACGCCGGAGGGGCGTGCGGTCGTCGTCCGGCGGATCAGTGAGCAGCTGCAGGAGGACGGTGAGCTGCTGCGGGAGCTCGCCGACCAGGGGGTGCGCCCCGGCCGGCGGGTCAATGCCTCGGTGTCCAACGGCACGGTCCTCGTCGACGGGACGCCGCTGCGGCCCGGGGTGGCGCAGCACGTGTTCGTGAGCGCCGTGGACGAGCAACTCACCTCGGAGGAGGCCGCCGAGGCCACCCCTGCGGGGGTCTGAGCACCGACCCGATGCACCCGCGTGGAGCCGCGGTCCCGGTCCGGGACCGCGGCTCGTCCGCGTCCGGCCTCCCCCTCGCCCGGCCGGCGAGTCGAGCCCTGCCTTCACCCCCACCGGCGAGCTGCTGTTCCTCTCTGCCCGCCCCCGCCCCCGCCCCGTCCCCGCCCCGGCCCAGGCCCCGCCGCCGGCACGGACGCGTGGACCCGCGCCGGCGCTGTGGAGCCTGCCCCCCGGCGGAGCGACCGACGAGTCGTCCGACGAGGAGCGCCGCAGACGGCGCAAGGACGCCGGGGTCTTCCGCGGTCCTGCACGAGAGCTATCCCGTGCGCCACCGGGACCACGACCTGGGCCCCGCCGTCCCGCACGTGTTCTGGCTCGGCCGACTGCCGGCCGAGGCCCCGGCCGGAGCGGACGCCGAGACCAGGGTGCTGGTCGACGACGACGGCCGGCGCGCCGTCCTCCGGGCGGCGCTCGACGGCGGGACACCGGTACGGCTGACCGGGGACGGCACCTGCAGCGACCTGCGGGCGCCCGGGACGGAAGCGCCCTGCACGCCCTCCGCTCCGTGTACGACTCGCCGCCGGTGCCGGGGACGCTCGGCGAGCTGCAGGCGGAGGCCGCCGACGGCACCCGGGTGCCGTGGTGGCTGGTGCCTGCACCGACCTCATGGTGGCGGTCGACGCCGCCGGGGCGCTGCCGGAGATCGAGCGACGCGCACCGCGGCCATGGGCGGCTCGTTCGGCGGCTGCATGGCCAACGGGATCGCCACCCGGACCGACCGGTTCGCCGCGATCGTCACCCACGCCGGCCTGTGGCACCTGGACAGCGTCAGCGGCACCACCGATGCCGCCTGGCACGGCGAGGAGGAGCTCGGCGACCCCGGTACGACCTGCAGGAGCGCAGCGTCCCGTCGAAGTTCCTCTACTTCCCCGACGGGAACCACCGGGTGCTCACCCCCGGGAACCCGATCATCCGGTACGGGACGGTGCTGGCCGTCCTGGCCGAGCACGCTCTGGGCCAGCAGCGGCACCGCCGGGAGCTGCTCTCACCGGTCACCGGGACCGGAACAGGTCCTCGACGCCGACCGGGTCGTCCCGGTCGGGGAGGTCGCTGAGGCAGCTGCGGATGAGCCACCGCACCTCACCGGGCGCGACACAGGCCTCCAGGGCGCCCCGCAGCAGCACGGCCATGCTGTTGTCCGGTTCGCCGGTCAGGGCTCGGTCCAGCGCGACGTTGGCCATCGCGCCATCGCCGCGCACCCAGGCGGTGACCGCCAGCAGGGTGGCCGGCGCCGCGTCCAGCGGCGGCGGCAGGCGGCGCGTCAGCTCGGTCCAGAGCACCTCGGCGCCGGGCGCGCCCGCGTCCAGCGACAGCCCCATCGCCCGGTCCCGCACCTCCCGGTCACGCAGCGCCCAGGCGACGCGGGCGACCTCGCGGTCGGGCAGCGTGCCCACCGACCCCGGGCCCACCCGGTCCACGGCGTCCCGCACGGCAGCCCAGGACTCCCCGGCGTGGACGTCCGGCCCCACCCGGGCCAACCGATCGGCGACCTCGTGGCCGACCCCCGCGCAGGCCTGTGCCATGCCCGCCGCCGCGGGGAAGCGCACCGGCGCGATCCGGGCGGTCAACGCCGCCCGGCTCCCCTCGACCACCTGGCCGGTGAGGGCCGAGGCGGCGGCAAGCGGGCTGGTGCCCGACGGCACGGGCGTGCCGGCCCCGGGTGCGCAGCACTCCTCGGTGCAGTCGTAGGACCACCAGCGCCCGCGGCGCACCAGGGCGATGTCGCACACCGGCACGCCGGCACCGGCGAACCGCCCGACGGCGTTGCGCACCAGCTCGCGGTGCGGCAGCTCGGCCACCGGCGCGCCGTCGGGCACCCGGGTGCGCACCGGCCGGCTGAGCCGGTCGGTGCGCTCGGACACGACCACCAGGGCCACCTGGCGCGGGTGGTCGGTGAGCACCGACCGCACCAGCACGTCGAGCACCGGGTCCTCTCCCTCGGCCGACGGCAGGTCGACGCGGGCGGTCAGCCCCACCCGGCCCCGGCTGCCGCGCAGGCTCACCGCGAGCAGTGACTCCTCCGGATGGAAACCGATCAGGTGCGGCAGGGCGGCGACCAGGTCGCCGAGGGTGCTGATCCGGACGGTGAGCGGGGACAGGGCCTCGGGCATGTCCCGACCCTGGACGCGCCAGGATCGGCACGGGGCTCTCGGGACGCCCCTGTGGACGGGCCCCGGCCCTGTGGACGGCGGCGCGCCGTCCGGCTCAGAACTCGTACTGCGCGGCCGACCGGCTGGCCAGGGAGGGCTTGACGTACTCGGCGATCATCGCGAGGTGCTGCGGGTCGGCGGCGTACCGGCGGTAGGCCTCGGCGTCGGGGAAGTCGGCGACCAGCGCGGTGTGCGCGTTGCCCTCGACCATCCCGGCGTCGTCGCCGACGGCGAAGGCGGTCGTCCCGCCGACCTGATCGGGCAGCCGCCGCAGCGCGGCGAGGATCTCGGCCCGGCGATCGGCGGTGGTGTCCTCGGTCCAGGTGAAGAGCACGACGTGTCGCAGCATGCCTGCACCCTGCCAGGTCGGTGACCAGGCCCGGTAGGGGGTGGGAGCGGCCGCGGTCCACGCCCGGCCGGCCGCGGGACGATCGTTAGAGTCCCGCGCATGGGACGGTCGTTGCGGGTCGCGCTGCTGTCCTACCGGAGCAAACCGCACAGCGGTGGCCAGGGGATCTACGTGCGGGCGCTGTCCCGGGAACTCCTGGAGCTCGGACACCAGGTGCAGGTGTTCAGCGGCCAGCCGTACCCCGAGCTCGACCCGGGAGTGCCCCTGACCGAGGTGCCCAGCCTCGACCTCTACCGGGAGCCCGACCCGTTCCGGGTGCCGCGGCTGCGCGAGTTCCGGGACGTCATCGACGTCGCGGAGTGGGCCACCATGTGCACCGCCGGGTTCCCCGAGCCGCTCACCTTCAGCCTCCGCGCGGCCCGGTTGCTGGGCCGCCGCCGCGACGAGTTCGACGTCGTGCACGACAACCAGTCGCTGGGCTACGGGTTGCTGCAGCTGCGCCGGCAGGGCCTCCCCACCGTGGCCACGGTGCACCACCCGGTGGCCATCGACCGCGACCTCGAACTGGCTGCCGCACCGGGGTTCCGCCGCCGGCTGACGCTGCGCCGCTGGTACGCGTTCACGGCCATGCAGGCCCGGGTCGCGCCCCGGCTCGACGGGCTGACCACCGTCTCGGAGAGCTCGCGGCGCGACATCGCCGCGCACATGGGCGTGCCGCCCGAGCGGGTCGACGTCATCCCGGTCGGCATCGACCCGGAGGCCTTCCGGCCACCGGCGACCCGGGACGGCCGGGACCCCGCCAGCATCGTGGTCACCACCAGCGCCGACGTCCCGCTGAAGGGGCTGGTGCACCTGCTCGAGGCGGTCGCCAAGCTGCGCACCGAACGGGACGTCCGGCTGACCGTGGTGGGCACCGCCCGGCCGGGGGGCCCGGCGGCCACCGCGCTCGACCGGCTGGGGCTGGCCGGCGCGGTCCGGTTCACCGGGCCGGTGCCGCAGGAGGAGCTCGTCGCGCTGCTCCAGACCGCGACGGTCGTCGCGGTCCCGTCGCTGTACGAGGGGTTCTCGCTGCCCGCCGTCGAGGCCATGGCGTGCGCCACGCCGCTGGTGACCACCGACGCGGGCGCGCTGCCCGAGGTGGTCGGCTCGCACGCCGCCGTACAGGTCAAGGCCGGGGACGTCGGCCAGCTGGCCGGCGCCCTGCAGCTGGTGCTGGACCACCCGTCGCTGCAGGAGCAACTGGGGCGGGCCGGCCGCGCCCGGGTGCTGACCTCCTACACCTGGCGGCACACCGCCGAACGCACCGCGCAGTGGTACGCCGAGGTGCTGGACCGGACGGCCGCCCCGTGCTGACCGTCGACTACGACCTGCTCGGCGTCGGACCGGGCATGCGCATGCTCGACCTGGGGTGCGGGGAGGGCCGGCACGCCTTCGAGGCCCAGCGCCGGGGCGCCGTCGTGCTGGCCGTCGACTGGGGCGCGGCCGAGGTGTCGACGACGCTGACCTGGCAGCGGGCGATCGCCGCCGCCGGCGAGGCGCCGGCCGGTGCGCC
>JAOPWO010000466.1 GCA_025965635.1 Modestobacter sp.
GGCCGAACGGCGCCGTCGGGGCCGGAGGCGACCGGTCGGGGCCGGCGGGTCAGCAGGGCGGTGCGCAGCCGGTCGCCCTCCGCCCGCGGCACGCCGTCGACCAGCAGCTCCTCGGCACCGGTGACCGAGCTCCCGGCCGCGGCGTCGATCCGCACCCGGACCAGGCCGAGCAGCCGGTGCAGCAGCGGGGCCTCGACCTCCACCCCGCGCACCCGGTCCAGCGGCACGGTGCGCACCGAGCGGGTGAGCAACCCGCGGGTGACCACGACGGCGCGCTCGCCCACCGCGTAGCCGAACCGCCACCAGGACACCGCCGCCGCCACCGCCGACAGCACCGTGATGCCCACGACCAGCGCGACGATCGTCCACACCCCGTCACCCAGGCCCCGGGCGGCGCCCAGGCCCAGCACCAGCGGCGCCAGCGCGCGGGCCTGACGGAAGGTGATCGTGTGCACCAGCAGCACCCGCGCGGAGGTGCGCCGGCCGGGTGGGGCGGGGTCGCTCATGTGGCTTCGTCCCGGACCAGCTCGGCCCGGCGGGCGAGGTCGTCGGCGACCCGGCGGGCGACGTCGGTCTCCAGGTGCGGCATCCGCACGGTGCCCTGGGACGACGCGGTCAGCACCAGCACGGTGGACAGCCCGAACAGGCCCTGCAGCACACCGCGGGTGACGTCGACGGTCTGGATCCGGGAGATCGGCACCAGGGTCCAGGTCCGGGTCAGCCAGCCGGTGAGGGTGAACACGGCCTCGTCGGTGACCTCCCAGCGGTGCACCCGGTACCGCAGTCGCGGGCGCACGCCGATGACCAGCGCCCCGTGGACCACCACGAACACCGGGCCCAGCCAGCGCACCAGGGTGACCGGTGTGCCGGCGTCCGCGGGCACGAGGAGGAAGAAGGCGGTGAGCGCCGCGGCGTGGACGACGGTGCTGATCACCCCCTGGGTGAGCCACAGGCCGATGGCGGAGCGGGACAGGGACCAGGCCGGGTCGCGGACGGGGGCCGGCAGGGGAGCGGTCATCGCCATCCATCCTCGCAGCGGCCGCCCGGCCCCGGGGCGCATGTCACGATGGAGGCATGACGATGCCGCAGCAGGTCCCCACCGTGCCCGCTTCGGAGCTGCCCGCTGACGCAGTCGTCCTCGACGTCCGGGAGGACGACGAGTGGGTGGCGGGGCACATCGAGGGGGCGACCCACATCGCGATGGGCGACGTCCCGGCGCGCCTGGACGACCTGCCCGACGGCGATCCGCTCTACATCACCTGCCGTGGCGGTGGTCGGTCGGCGCGGGTGGCCGCGTGGCTGAACCAAAACGGCTTCGACGCGGTCAACGTGGGCGGCGGCATGGGCGAGTGGCAGGCGGCCGGCAAGCCGATGGTGAGCGAGACCGGCCAGCCGCCCTACGTGCGCTGACGGCCCCGTCCCGAGGCTCGCCCCGACCCTGCGGGGGGTGAGGAGGACGGGGCCCTTCCGGCCCTCAGCGCTTCACAGCTGGTACCCGGAGAAACGGCTGCGCAGGTCCTTCTTGGAGAACTTCCCCACGCTGGTCTTGGGCACCTCGTCGATGAACTCCACTGCGTCCGGCATCCACCACTTGGCCACCAGCGGGCGGAGGTGGTCCAGGATGTCGTCCGCCGTCGCGGTCTGCCCGGGCTTGAGGACGACGCAGGCCAGCGGGCGCTCGTCCCACTTCGGGTGCGGGATGCCGACGACGGCGGCCTCCTTCACGGCCGGGTGGCTCATGATCGCGTTCTCCAGGTCGACCGAGCTGATCCACTCACCGCCGGACTTGATCAGGTCCTTGGTCCGGTCGGCGATCCGGATGCTGCCGTTCGGCGACATCGCGGCCACGTCGCCGGTCTTCATCCAGCCGTCCGGGGTGTTCAGCATGACGCCGGCGTCGGGGTTGTAGTACTCGCCGGCGCACCACGGCCCCCGGACCTGCAGCTCGCCGGTGGCCTTGTCGTCCCACGGCTGCAGCTCGAGGGTGTCGGCGTCGACGATCCGCGCCTCCACCCCGATCAGCGGCACCCCGGCCCGGGCGCGGAAGGCCGCCTTGGTCTCGTCGTCGGCGTCGTCCATCGCGAGCGGCAGCACGGCGGCCGAGGCCACCGGGTGCGTCTCGGTCATGCCCCAGGCCTGCAGGATCGGCAGCCCGACCTGCTCGCGGTAGGCCTCCGACAGCGCCTTGGGCACCGCGGACCCGCCGCAGCCGATCTCGCGGAGCTTGTGCGGCCGACCCGCCAGGTGCGGCAGCACGCCCTGCCAGATGGTGGGCACGCCGGCGGTGAAGGTGACCCCCTCCTCGACGATGAGGTCGGCCAGCGCCTGCGGCTGCATCATCGAGCCGGGGAAGACCATCGCCGCACCGGCCGCGGGGCCGGCGTGCGCGATGCCCCAGGCGTTGGCGTGGAACATCGGCACCACGGGCATCGCGGCGTCCCGGACGCCGAGCCCGAACGCGTTCGGTGCGATCACCGCCATCGTGTGCAGGTACGTCGAGCGGTGCGAGTAGACGACGCCCTTCGGGTTGCCGGTGGTGCCGCTCGTGTAGCACATGTAGGCCGCGGACCGCTCGTCGGAGACGGCGAAGTCGACCGGCTGCGCGTCGGCGAGCAGCGTCTCGTAGTCGAGCACCCGGGGGTCGTCGGGGACCTCGTTGTCGCCGCCGTCGTCCATCACGATCACGTGCCGGACGGTCTTCATGCCGTCGATCAGCGGCCACAGCAGCGGCAGCACGGTGCGGTCGACGAAGACGACCTCGTCCTCGGCGTGGTTGGCGATGTAGGTGAGCTGCTCGGGGAACAGCCGGACGTTCAGGGTGTGGATGACCCGCCCGGTGCCCGGCCCGGCGAAGTACAGCTCCAGGTGCCGCGCGGAGTTCCAGGCGAACGTGCCGATCCGGCCGTCGGCGCTGACGTCGAGGGCGTCGAAGACCCCGCCCAGCCGCCGGGTCCGCTCCGCCCACTCGGCGTAGGTGGTGCGCACCCGCCCGTCCGGCCCGTCGGTCACGATCGGGACGTCTCCGTGGTGGCGCTCGGCGTACCGGAAGATCGTGTCGGTGGTGAGGGGGACGTCCTGCATCAACCCGCGCATGGGCGCATCGTGCCAGTGACCCGGCCCACGTTCCACCCGTGGCGCCCCCCGGCGATGGTCGCGCGGCGTGCTCTCCCCCGTGAACAGGTCGTTACGAGACCGTGACGATCGTTCTTCCGTGCAGGGGTTGACGGGCCCACCCTGTTAACGCTCACACTGTGATCGCTCGCGCAGGGGCGGGCCTGAGCGCCGGATCTTGCGGCGGCAGATGTCTCGAGGAGGAGATGGCGAGTGAGCAAGAAGCTCAGGTTGACCGCGCTGGGGGCCGCGCTGGCCGTGGGGCTGGTCGGTTGTGGTGGCGAGGGTGCCGGCAGCGGCGGCGCCGGGACCGGGGACGCAGCACCGGAGGACCTCTCGATCGGCGTCGCGATGCCGACGGAGACCTCGGAGCGCTGGATCGCCGATGGCACCAACGTCAAGGAGCAGCTGGAGACGGCGGGCTACACCGTCGACCTGCAGTACGCCGTTGACGACATCCCGACCCAGTCCCAGCAGGTCGACCAGATGATCACCCAGGGCGCCGACGCACTGATCGTCGCCGCCATCGACGGCACCGCGCTGAGCAGCCAGCTGCAGGCCGCCGCGGACGCCGGCATCCCGGTCATCAGCTACGACCGGTTGATCCGCGACACCGAGAACGTCGACTTCTACGTCAGCTTCGACAACTACAAGGTCGGCGTCGCCCAGGGCACCGCACTGCTGGTGGGCCTCGGCCTGCTGAACAAGGACGGCTCGCCGGGCACCGCCACCGGGCCGTTCAACGTCGAGCTGTTCGCCGGCTCGCTGGACGACAACAACGCCGGGTTCTTCTTCGACGGTGCCGTCGACACCCTCCAGCCATTCATCGACAAGGGCCAGCTGGTCGTCAAGTCCGGCCAGACCGGCATCGAGCAGGCAGCCATCCTGCGCTGGCAGCAGGAGACCGCGCAGCGCCGCATGGAGGACCTGCTGACCGGGTCCTACAACGACGGCTCGCGGGTCGACGGCGTCCTGTCGCCCTACGACGGCATCTCGCGCGGCATCATCACCGCCCTGCAGAACGCCGGCTACGGCCCGACGCTGACCTCGGCCAACCCGATGCCGGTCGTCACCGGTCAGGACGCCGAGATCGCCTCGGTCAAGCTGATCGCCGACGGCGTCCAGAGCTCGACGGTCTTCAAGGACACCCGGCTGCTGGCCGAGCAGGCCGTCGCTGCTGCCGAGGCGTTCCTCGAGGGCAACGAGCCGGAGGCGAACGACACCGAGACGTACGACAACGGCGTCAAGGTCGTCCCGTCCTACCTGCTGGAGATCCAGACCGTCTACGCCGACGACATCCAGCCGGTCCTCGTCGACTCCGGCTACTGGACGGCCGACGAGGTCGCCAGCGGCCAGGCCGGCTGACCTCCCCGACCAGACCCGGCCGGGCCGGCCAGCACGACTGGCCGGCCCGGCCGGCACCACCACCTCCGCCGGCTGCCCGTGGCCGGCGGAGGGTGCACGACCCCGGGTGTGCCCGGACCTGTTCGACACCGTCCGAGTGGCGCACACTCGGCAACCACACCGCGCCTCCGGTGCGCGACGAGGACGAGGACGACGGAGTCCATGGACGACCACATCCTGGAGATGCGCTCGATCACCAAGACCTTCCCCGGGGTCAAGGCGCTGGAGGACGTCTCCCTGGCGGTGCAGCGTGGCGAGATCCACGCGATCTGCGGGGAGAACGGCGCCGGCAAGTCGACCTTGATGAAGGTGCTGTCGGGCGTCTACCCGGCGGGCAGCTACGACGGCGAGATCTTCTTCGACGGGCGGTTGTGCACCTTCGGTGGCATCCGGGACAGCGAGCACGTCGGCATCGTGATCATCCACCAGGAGCTGGCACTGGTGCCCTACCTGTCGATCGCCGAGAACATCTTCCTGGGCAACGAGCGCCGCGGCGCCGGCGGCCTCATCGACTGGAACAAGGCCAACGCCCAGGCGGCCCAGCTGCTGCAGTCGGTGGGCCTGGACGAGAACCCGGTGACACCGGTCGGCCAGCTCGGCGTGGGCAAGCAGCAGCTGGTCGAGATCGCCAAGGCGCTGTCCAAGGACGTGAAGCTGCTGATCCTCGACGAGCCGACCGCCGCGCTCAACGACACCGACTCCGAGCACCTGCTCGGGCTGCTCCGGCAGCTCAAGGAGCGCGGGATCACCTCCATCATGATCTCGCACAAGCTGAACGAGATCACCGCGATCTCCGACAACGTCACGATCATCCGCGACGGGAAGACGGTCGAGACCCTCAGCCTGCACGCCGGCGAGGTCACCGCGGACCGGATCATCCGCGGCATGGTGGGCCGCGACCTGGAGTCCTACTACCCCGAGCGGGAGTCGCACCCCGGTGAGGAGGTGCTCCGGGTCGAGGACTGGACGGTCAAGCACCCCACCCAGGACCGCCTGGTGGTCGACCACGCCAGCTTCCACGTCCGGGCCGGCGAGGTCGTCGGCATCGCCGGGCTGATGGGCGCCGGCCGCACCGAGCTGGCCATGAGCATCTTCGGCCGCTCCTACGGCCGGGACATCAGCGGCCGGATCTTCATGCACGGCAACGAGGTCAGGGCGCGCAGCGTCTCCGAGGCCATCGACCGGGGCATCGCCTACGCCACCGAGGACCGCAAGAAGTACGGCCTGAACCTCATCGAGGACATCCGCCGCAACGTCTCCGCCGCCGCACTGGCCAAGCTGGCCACGCGCGGCTGGGTCAACGGCAACGAGGAGATCAAGGTCGCCGAGGACAGCCGCAAGAGCATGAACATCAAGGCGCCGAGCGTGATGTCCGTGGTCGGCAAGCTGTCGGGCGGCAACCAGCAGAAGGTCGTGCTGTCCAAGTGGCTGTTCACCGACCCCGACGTGCTCATCCTCGACGAGCCCACCCGCGGCATCGACGTCGGCGCCAAGTACGAGATCTACACGATCATCAACCGCCTGGTCGCGGCTGGGAAGGCGGTCGTGGTCATCTCCTCCGAGCTGCCCGAGCTGCTCGGTATCTGCGACCGGATCTACACGCTGTCGGCCGGCCGGATCACCGGTGAGCAGTCGGTGCGTGAGGCCACCCAGGAGAGCCTCATGGCCCTCATGACCAAGGAGAGGGAGCCCGTCGGATGACCAGGACCGTGCCCCCGCAGGCGGACGAGACGCCCGCGGAACCCACCGTCGCACCGACTGCTGCGCTGCACACGGGGACGAGCGACTTCCGTCAGCTCATCTCCCGCAACCTCCGGCAGAGCGGCATCTACGTCGCCTTCGTGGCGATCGTGGCGCTGTTCGCGATCCTCACCGACGGGACGTCGCTGAGCCCCGGCAACATCACCAACATCGTCCTGCAGTACTCCTACATCCTCGTGCTGGCCATCGGCATGGTCATCGTGATCATCGCTGGGCACATCGACCTCTCGGTCGGCTCGGTCGTCGCGCTCACCGGTGCCACGTCCGCCGTCCTGGTCATCCAGCAGGGCCTGCCCTGGTGGGTGGGCATCATCGCCGCCCTCGCCGTCGGTCTGGCCGTCGGCGCCTGGCAGGGCTTCTGGGTGGCCTACGTCGGCATCCCGGCCTTCATCGTCACCCTCGCCGGCATGCTGCTGTTCCGCGGCCTCACGCTGCAGGTGCTGGACAACATCTCGCTGTCGCCGTTCCCGCCGCAGTACCAGAAGGTCGCCAGCGGCTTCCTCAACGGCCTCCTCGGCGGCAACGGCTACGACGCGTTCACGCTGCTCATCGGGGTGGTGGCCGTCGCCGGCTACGCGTTCAGCGGGTTCCGCACCCGGTTGGCCCGGATCAGGTACCAGCAGCCGGTCGAGTCCTTCCCGCTCTTCGTCGCCCGGGTGGTCGCCGTCGGACTGGTCGTCATGTACTTCGCCTGGCAGCTGGCGCACGCCCGCGGCCTGCCGATCGTGCTGATCATCCTGGCCGTGCTGATCATCGCCTACGGCGTCATCACCAACCGGTCGGTCTTCGGCCGGCAGGTGTACGCCATCGGTGGCAACCTGTCCGCCGCGACGCTGTCCGGCGTCAAGGTGCGGGCCGTCAACTTCTGGATCTTCGTCAACATGGGCTTCCTGTCCGCGGTCGCCGGGGTCATCTACTCCTCGCGGTCCAACGGCGCGCAGCCTGCGGCCGGCAACATGTTCGAGCTCGACGCGATCGCCGCGGCGTTCATCGGTGGCGCGGCCGTCACCGGCGGTGTCGGGACCGTCGTGGGCGCCATGGTCGGTGGTCTGATCATGGCCGTCATGAGCAACGGCATGCAGCTCATGGGCGTCGACCAGTCGATCCAGTCGGTGGTCAAGGGGCTGGTGCTGCTCCTCGCCGTCGCCTTCGACGTCTACAACAAGCGCCGCGCCGGCTCCTCCCGCTGAGTCCCGGTCGCCCGGCGCACCCGCGCCGGGCGACCCCAGCGGTGACCTGCCGCCGGTCCGCACCGGCGGGCCGGTGGACACTCCGGGCATCTGGCCGGCTGATGCCGCCGTGCCCTCCGACGGGCCGGTCCGGTTCCCGACAGCTCGACGAGAGGGGGAGAACGGTGGAGCCGGAGGGGGCGACCCGCGCGCTGGTCATGTCCGACGTGGCGGCCCGGGCAGGCGTCTCGCACCAGACCGTCTCCCGCGTCGTCAACGGGCACCCGCACGTCGCCAAGGCCACCCGGGAGCGCGTGCAGCGGGCGATCGAGGAGCTGGGGTACCGGCCGAACACCGCCGCCCGAGCCCTGGTGACCGGGTCGACGCGCACCATCGGGCTGGTCACGTCGCACATCAACCAGTACGGCCCGGCGCAGACCCTGCTCGGGCTCGAGCAGGCCGCGCGGGCCGCCGGCTACTCGCTGGGCGTCGCCATCCTCGACGACGACAGCGAGGTCGCGATGCGGGAGGCGGTCGACCGCTTCGTCGCGCAGTCCGTCGACGCCGTCGTGGCGCTGTCGACCTACGGTCAGGCGGTCGAGGCGCTCAGCCGCTTCGACGCCCCGGTGCCGTTGATCGCCGTCCAGGTCGGCCGGGACGACCGGCGGCCCACGGTCTGGGTCGACCAGGAGGCCGGTGCGGCGCTGGCCACCCGCCACCTGCTGGACCTCGGCCACCGCACCGTGCAGCACGTCGCCGGTCCTGGCGACTCGATGGAGGCGCGTGGGCGGATCATCGGCTGGCGCCGGGAGCTGCTGGCCGCCGGGGCCGAGGTGCCCGAGGTGCTGCACGGCGACTGGTGGCCGTCGTCCGGGCACACCGCGGGCCGTGAACTCGCCCGGCGGGTCCGGGCCGGCGACGCCGACGTGACGGCGGTCTTCCTGGCCAACGACCAGATGGCCCTGGGACTGCTCAAGGCCCTGCACGACGAGGGGGTGTCCGTTCCCGGCGACGTCAGCGTTGTGGGCTTCGACGACGTGCCCGAGGGGGAGTTCTACACGCCACCGCTGACCACCGTGCGGCAGGACTTCGCCGAGCTCGGCCGGCGCGGGGTGGAGGTGGTGCTCGCCCGCCTCGGGGGGCAGGACTACCGCTCCGAGCCGGTCCCGCCGCAGCTGGTGGTGCGCTCGAGCACCGGCCCGGTCCCTCCGGCGAAGCGTCCACGGCGCGCGCGAGGGCAGGGCGCCACGCTATGTTAGCGCTAACAGAGGGGTCCGCGGATGATTCACCTGCGGCGCCGGGACGAGGAGAACTGATGGTCGAACAGCGCGACACCCAGGCCGGCTCGGCCGACTCGTTCGTCGTCGGGGTGGACTTCGGCACGCTGTCCGGGCGTGCGGTCGTCGTCCGGGTGCGCGACGGCGCGGAGCTGGCCAGTGCGGTGCTCCCCTATGCCGACGCCGTCGTCGAGCGGACCCTGCCGGCCACCGGCGAGCAGCTGCCGCCGGACTGGGCGCTGCAGATGCCCGGCGACTGGGTGCAGGTGCTGAGGACCGCCGTCCCGGAGGCGCTGGCCGCCAGCGGGGTGGACCCGGCGTCCGTCGTCGGGATCGGTACCGACTTCACCGCCTGCACGGTGCTGCCGACCACCGCCGACGGGACGCCGCTGAGCGACCTGTCCGAGTTCCGGGAGCGCAAGCACGCCTACCCGAAGCTGTGGAAACACCACGCCGCGCAGCCGCAGGCCGACCGGATCAACGCCCTGGCCGAGGAGCGCGGGGAGACCTGGCTGTCCCGCTACGGCGGGAAGATCTCCAGCGAGTGGGAGTTCGCCAAGGCGCTGCAGGTGCTGGAGGAGGACGCCGAGGTCTACGCCGCCATGGACCACTGGGTCGAGGCGGCGGACTGGATCATCTGGCAGCTGTGCGGCAGCTACGTGCGCAACGCCTGCACCGCCGGCTACAAGGGCATCTACCAGGACGGGCACTACCCCTCCCGGGAGTACCTGGCCGCGCTCCACCCGGGCTTCGCCGACTTCGTCCCCGAGAAGCTCGAGCACCCGATCGGACAGCTGGGCGAGCGGGCCGGCGGGCTGAGCGCCGAGGCGGCGGCCTGGACCGGGCTGCCCGAGGGCATCGCCGTGGCGGTCGGCAACGTCGACGCCCACGTCACCGCGCCGGCCGCGCAGGCCACCGAGGCGGGGCAGCTGCTCGCGGTGATGGGGACCTCGACCTGCCATGTCATGTCCAGTGACCAGCTGGCCGACGTGCCGGGGATGTGCGGGGTGGTCGAGGGCGGCATCGTGCCGGGCCTGTACGGCTACGAGGCCGGGCAGAGCGCCGTCGGCGACATCTTCGGCTGGTTCGTCGACAACGGCGTGCCGGCCGCCTACCGGGACGCCGCGCAGGCCCGGGGCGTCGGGCTGCACGAGCACCTGACCGAGCTCGCCGCGGCCCAGGAGGTCGGCGAGCACGGTCTGGTGGCGCTGGACTGGCACGGCGGCAACCGCTCGGTGCTGGTCGACGCGGAGCTCTCCGGTGTCGTGCTGGGCCAGACGCTGGCCACCCGGCCCGAGGACACCTACCGCGCGCTGCTGGAGTCCACGGCGTTCGGCACCCGCACGATCATCGAGGCATTCGAGAGCAGCGGCGTCCCGGTCACCGAGTTCGTCGTCGCCGGCGGGCTGCTGAAGAACGCCTTCCTGATGCAGGTCTACGCCGACGTCTGCCGCCGTCCGCTGTCGGTGATCGACTCCCAGCAGGGCCCGGCGCTCGGCTCGGCCATCTACGCCGCCGTGGCGGCGGGTGCGCACCCCGACGTCACCACCGCCGCCCAGGCGATGGGCAAGGTGCGCCGCGGCGTCTACGTGCCCGACGAGCAGCGCGCCGACGCCTACGACGCGCTGTACGCGGAGTACCTGCAGCTGCACGACCACTTCGGCCGGGGCGGCAACGACGTGCTGCACCGGCTGCGGGCGCTGCGCCGGGACGCCTTCGCGCGGGCCGGCCGCAGCGAGGGCGGGGCGCGGCCCACCGACCCCGCCACGACCTCCTCGGCCACCGCGCCGGCGGAGGCCTCCGACCACCGGACCCCCGAGGAGCAGCCGGCATGAGCCCGACCACCCTGGCCGAGCGGGGCACGCACCGCGCGCAGCGCGAGCACGTCGCCGCCCTGCACGCCGAGCTCACCCGCTACCAGCTGGTCACCTGGACCGCCGGGAACGTGTCCGAGCGCGTGCCCGGCGAGGATCTCTTCGTGATCAAGGGCAGCGGCGTGTCCTACGACGAGCTGACCTGGGCGGGTATCACCGTCTGCGACCTGGACGGGACCGTCGTCGACGGGGTGAAGGCGCCGTCGTCGGACACCGCCGCGCACGCCTACGTCTACCGGCACCTGCCGCAGGTCAACGGCCAGGTGCACACCCACAGCCCGTACGCCGCGGCCTGGGCCGCGCGCGCCGAGCCGATCCCCTGCGTGCTCACCGCGATGGCCGACGAGTTCGGCGGCCCGATCCCGGTCGGCCCGTTCGCGCTGATAGGCGACGACTCGATCGGCCACGGCATCGTGGCCACCCTCTCCGGGCACCGCTCACCGGCGGTGCTGATGCAGAACCACGGGGTGTTCACCATCGGGGCGTCGGCGAAGGCGGCGGTCAAGGCCGCCGTCATGACCGAGGACGTCGCCCGCACCGTGCACCTCTCCCGCCAGCTGGGCGAGCCCATCCCGATCGCGCAGGCGGACATCGACTCGCTGTACGCGCGCTACCAGAACGTCTACGGGCAGCGATGACGAAGGAGCAGCAGGTGGCATTCGAGGGTTCTGAGGTCTGGTTCCTCACCGGCAGCCAGGGGCTGTACGGCCAGGAGACCCTCCAGCAGGTGGCCGAGCAGTCGCAACGGGTCGCCGGTGAGCTCGACGGGGCGGACGCCGTCCCGGTGCGGGTGGTCTGGAAGCCGGTGCTCACCGACGCGGGCGGGATCCGCCGGATCATGGGCGAGGCCAACGAGGACCCCGCCTGCCTCGGCGTGATCACCTGGATGCACACCTTCTCCCCGGCCAAGATGTGGATCACCGGGCTGGACGCGCTGCGCAAGCCGCTGCTGCACCTGCACACCCAGGCCGAGGCCGCGCTGCCCTGGGCGACGATCGACATGGACTTCATGAACCTCAACCAGGCCGCCCACGGCGACCGCGAGCACGGGTTCGTGCTCACCCGGCTGCGCACGCCGCGCACCACCGTGGCCGGGCACGTCGGCAACCCGCGGGTGCAGGCCCGGGTGGGTTCGTGGGT
>JAOPWO010000482.1 GCA_025965635.1 Modestobacter sp.
GGATCATGAGCATCACCGGCACCCCGGGCGGCGAGCCGGTGAAGGTGGGCGTCCCGGTCTGCGACCTGGTCTGCGGCCTCTACCTCGCCCTGGCGATCACCGCAGCGCTGCGCGAGCGCGACCGCACCGGCGTCGGTCAGGCGATCGACGTCTCGCTCTTCGAGGCCGGGGTCAGCCTGGCCGTGTGGGAGGCGGGCAAGTACTTCGCGACCGGCGAGGTCGGTGGGCCGCTCGGGTCGGCGCACCAGAGCCAGGCCCCCTACCAGGCCTTCCAGACCGCCGACGGGTGGATCACCATCGGCGCGAACACCCCGAACACCTGGACCGGGCTCTGCACGACCCTGGACATGGCCGACCAGCTCGCCGACGAGGGCTATGCCGACGCCACCCGGCGGCACGCCCGCCGCGGCGAGCTGCTCGACGCGGTCGAGTCCCGCACCCGTACGCGCACCACCGCGGAGCTGCTGGACGCCCTCGGGGCGGCGGGCGTGCCGTGCGCGCCGATCAACGACTACGGCCAGGTGTTCACCGACGACCACCTCACCACCCGCGGCTTCTTCTGGGACGCCCCGCACCCGACGCTGGGGCCGGTCCGCCAGATCGGCTCGCCGATGCGGCTGTCCCGCACCCCCGCCGTCCGTGGCGTCGCCGGGCCACCGCTGGGTGCCGACACCCGGGCGGTCCTCACCCGGGCCGGGGTGCCCGCCGACGTGGTCGACGCCGTCACCACCGCACACGAGGAGGACCGGACGTGAGCGAGCTCGAGGTCACCCAGGACGGGCCGGTCCTCACCGTGCTGTTCAACCGTCCCGAGCAGCGCAACGCGATGACCTACGCGATGTACGACGGCCTCGAGCAGGCCTGCGTGCAGGCCGACGAGGACGACTCGGTGCACGTCCTGGTGCTGCGCGGCGCGGGCGGGCGGGCGTTCGTCGCCGGCACCGACATCAGCCAGTTCCTCGAGTTCACCAGCGGCGAGGACGGCATCGCCTACGAGGCCCGGATCGAGCAGGTGACCAACCGGCTCGAGGACGTCGGGGTGCCCACCGTGGCCGCGGTGGAGGGCCCCTGCGTCGGCGGCGGGCTGATCCTGGCAGCGGCCTGCGACCTGCGGGTGGCCACCGCGTCGTCCCGGTTCGGGGTACCGGTGGCCCGCACGCTGGGCAACTGCCTGTCGATGAACACCTACTCGCTGCTGGTCAGCCACCTGGGGCCGGCGCGGACGCTGGACATGCTGCTGCGCGCCCGGCTGCTGTCGGCCGCGGAGGCGGCGTCCGCCGGCTTCGTCAGCGAGGTGTGTCCCGACGGGGAGCTGGACGCTTCGTTGGAGGCGCTGGTGACCCCGCTGCTGGGCCACGCACCGCTGAGCATGCGCGCGGCCAAGCGGGCCGTGGCCCGGCTGCGCCGGGCCACGGTGCCCTACGGCGACGACCTGGTGCGGGAGGTGTTCGGCAGTGCCGACTTCGCGGCCGGCGTGGCGGCCTTCGTCGCCCGCGAGCAGGTCAGCTGGACCGGCCGCTGAGCGCGGCGCCGCCGTCCTCACGGAGCTCGGCGGCGAGCGCGCCGGCGGTCTCCTGCAGGCGCTGCACGACCTCCGGCACACGCTCCATGGCCACTCGGCCCTCGGGGCCGGAGATGGAGATCGCCGTCATCAGCGGGCCGCCGGGCACCGGGACGGCGATGCACCGGACGCCGATCTCCTGCTCGCCGTCGTCGAGGGCGTAGCCCTGCTCGGCGATCTGCGCCAGCCGGGCCAGCAGCTCGTCGGGGTCGGTGACGGTCAGCGGCGTGCGCCGGGGCATCCCGCCGCGGACCACCAGCTCGCGCGCGGCCTCGGCGGGCAGCTGGGACAGCAGCGCCTTGCCGACCCGGTGCAGTGCAGGTGCACCCGCCTGCCGACCTCGGTGAACATCCGCATCGAGTGCCGGGACGGGACCTGCGCGACGTAGACGACCCGGTCGCCGTCCAGCATGGCCAGGTTGGCCGTCTCCCCGAATGCGTCGACCAGCGCGGTCAGGTGCGGTCGGGCCCAGGTGCCCAGCGTGCGCGAGGAGCTCTCACCGAGGTGGATCAGCCGCGGGCCGAGCACGTACCGGCGCGACGGGAGCTGCCGCACGTAGCCGCGCGCGACCAGCGTCCGGACGAGACGGTGGATGGTCGACAGCGGCAGGCCGCTGTCGACCGCCAGCCGGGACAGCGCCACCTCGCCGCCGTCCTCGGCCATCAGCTCGAGCAGCAGGAACGCCCGCTCCAGCGACTGCACACCATCGGACGTGCTGCCGACCGTCGCCATGCGTACTCCTCGTCCCAGCGTGCGCGGCTTCCCGCGGGGGGAGAACCGCCCGGGCGTTCTGCCCGACCTCCCGCGGTCCCCGGTCCGTCTTGACCGGGCTCCGGACGCGAGGATACGTTTTCCGCATCACAGATGGAACCTCCCGCATCTCGGAAGGTTCTCCGTGTGCGCCCGCGGGCATCAGCCTGGTCGGGTCCGCGCGGCCCCATCCACGAATCCGAGGAGAGCCATGAGCACGGTCGACGGCGTCGAGATCACCGGTCCGATGGGCGAGCGCTTCGACGAGGTCCTCACACCTCGCGCGCTCCAGCTGATCGCCCTGCTCCACCGCGAGCTGAACGGCCGGCGGCTGGAGCGGCTGCAGGCCCGCCAGACGAGGGTCCAGGAGCTGGCAGCCGGCGGCACGCTGGACTTCCTGCCCGAGACGGCCGCCATCCGCGAGGACGACTCGTGGCGGGTGGCGCCGGCCGCCCCCGGCCTGGTCGACCGCCGCGTGGAGATGACCGGCCCGACCGACCGCAAGATGACGATCAACGCGCTGAACTCCGGGGCCAAGTGCTGGCTGGCCGACCAGGAGGATGCCAACTCCCCGCTCTGGGAGAACGTCGTCAACGGCCCGCTGA
>JAOPWO010000014.1 GCA_025965635.1 Modestobacter sp.
GCCGCCGGCAAGCGGGCGCGCCGCCGCGGCAGCAGGCTGGCCAGGCCGCCGGGCAGGAAGAGGATCACCACGAGCAGCAGGAAGCTGGCGAGGAACGGGCGGATCCACCCGGCCTCGATCCCCACCGCCCGCTGGACCTCGGGGACCATGGTCTGGAACCCGCTGCCCAGCAGCGGGCCCAGGAACATCGTCGAGCCGCCGACCACGGCGGTCACCAGGCCGTCGACGGCCGCGACGAAGTCGAAGTCGTTCGGCGCGATCAGCCGCACGTAGTAGGCGAAGAGGACGCCGTACAGGCCGGCGACGGCGCCGGCGGTGACGAAGGCGGCGAGCCGGTGGCGTCCCACGTCGATGCCCATGGCCCGGGCGGCCAATTCGTCCTCGCGGATGGCCTCCAGCGCCCGGCCGTACCGCGAGCGCCCCATCCGCCAGAACCAGTAGGCGACGAGGGCGAGCGCCGTCCAGGCCATCCCGACGGTGAGGACCCGGGGCACGGACAGCCCCTGCGCGCCGCCGGTCCACTCGGAGTTGAGCAGCACGATCCGCACCGCCTCGGCGAACCCGAGGGTGGCGATGGCGAGGAAGACCCCGCGCAGGTGCATCGTCGGCAGGCCGAGGACGACGGCGGCCAACGCCCCCACCGACATGCCGATCACGATGGCGATCAGCAGGGCGGGCACGTCGCCCACGTCGTCCCCGCTGGGGGCCAGGGCGGCCCCGGAGAAGGCGCCCAGCGCCGCGAAACCGGCCTGGCCCAGGCTCAGCTGACCGGCGATCAGCACGGCGTAGAAGGAGTAGGCGAAGACCGCGCCCAGTGCGACGAAGGTCAGCGGCGTCGCGTACTGCTGCAGCATCAGACCTCCCGCACCTTCCGCGCACCGAGCAGTCCCTGCGGGCGGAACAGCAGGATGACGAACAGCAGCCCGAAGGCGATGACGTCACGCCAGGACGACCCGATGTACTGGACGGCGAAGACCTCGGCCAGCCCCAGCACGAGGCCACCGATGAGCGCACCGGGCAGCGAGCCCATCCCGCCGACGATGATGACGGCCAGCCCCTTCAGCTCGATCGCCGAGCCCATGCCGAGCTGGGCGGTGTTGACGTTGATGGCGAACAGCACCCCGGCGACGGCACCCAGCGCCGAGGAGATCGCGAAGGTGGCCGCGGTGATCCGGTCGACGTTCACCCCCAGCACCCGGGCCGCCGTCGGGTTCTCGGCCACCGCACGCATGCCCCGACCCAGCTGGGTCCGGGTGACCAGGTAGGTCAGGCCGGCCATCAGCGCGATGGCGACGGCCAGGATGACCACCTGCACCAGGGTCACCTGCGCGCCGGCCACCTCGAAGCGGGTGTCGGGGAACGAACCGGTCGGGAACCGGCGGGTGTCCGGCCCGTACCGCCACTGCAGCAGGGCGATCAGCATGCCCGCCAGCGCGATGGAGGAGATCAGCCCGGCGAAGTGCGCGTCCGCCCGGCCCTTGAGCGGCCGGAAGGCCAGTCGCTCGATGACCAGGCCGAGCACCCCACCGAACACGAACACCACCGGCAGGGCCGCCCAGAGCGACAACCCGCCTCGCTCGACCAGCTCGATGCCCACGAACGCCGACGCGGCGAAGACCGCCGGGTGTGCCAGGTTCAGCCGGTCCAGGATGCCGAAGACCAGCGTGAAGCCGATGGCGAACAGCGCGTAGATCGAACCGATGAAGATCCCGTTGAGGAGCTGCTGCACGGCTGTTCCCGTCCCGTCGCGTCCCGGGTCACTCGAGGACGGCGAACGCGCCGTCCCGGACGACCTGGACGACGGCCGGATGGACGGCGTCCCGGTTCTCGTCGATGGAGAACTGGCCCAGCACCGTGGGCACGTCCTCCAGCTCACCGAGCGCCTGCTTCAGGCTCTCGCGGTCCGCGGCGCAGCCGCTGCGCACCGCCTGGTCGACCAGCATCAGGCCGGCGAACGCCTGGGCGGCGAACTGGTCGGGCGCGCTGCCGTACTCGGCCTGGAAGTCGGCCAGGAAGGCGGTGTTCTCCGGGTTGTCGGAGGCGGAGTTCCAGGCCGCGCCCACGACGACGCCCTCGGCCGCATCGCCGGCGTCCGCCATCAGCCGCGGGTTGTTGAAGCCGTTGCCGCCGATGATCGGCACGTCGATGCCCAGCTCGCGGGCCTGCGTGACCAGCGGGATGGCCGCTTCGATCAGCGCGGAGACGACCAGCGCGTCGGGGTCGCTCTGCTGGGCCTGGGTGAGCAGCGCCCGGAAGTCGGTGTCGGCCTTGGAGAAGGTCAGCGTGTCGGTCACCGTGACGCCCTCGTCCTCGAGCGCCGCTGCGAAGGCCTCGTAGCCGGACTCGGTGAACGCGTCGTCGTTGCTGTAGAGCACGACCACGTCGGCCAGCCCGAACGCCTCGGTGGACTTCGCGATGGTCTGCGGGATGACCGCCTGCTCGGTCAGCGAGTCGCGGAAGACGTAGTCACCGATCTCGGTGATCCCGGCGGCGGTGTTGGAGATGCCCAGCACCGGCACGCCGGCCTCCTGGGCGATCGGGTCGGACTGCACCGCCGCGTTGGACAGGGTCGGGCCGAGGATCAGGCTGACGTCCTGGGAGACGAACTGGTCGAACAGGGTGATGCCCTGCCGCGGGTCGGTCTGGTCGTCCTCGATGGTGAGGTCGTAGGTGACCCCGCCCTTCTCGGCCAGCTGCGCGGCGGCCAACTCGAGCCCCTTCTGCTGGGACTCGCCGTAGCTGGCCGCGGCCCCCGTCAGGCTGAGCACCGCACCGATCGGCACCTCGGCCTCGATGGTGCAGGAGTCCCCGGTGCCCTCGCCGGCCAGGTCGCCGGCGGCCGCCTGGCCGCCGCCGGCCTCACCGGAGCCGCAGGACGTGAGGACGACGACCGCCGCGGTGGCCGCGGCGGCGGTGCTGAGCTTGGCGCGCATGGTCTCTCCTGTAGTCGTGCACGGCACCCGCGCCGGCCGGGACGGCACGATCCGGCGGCAGGCAGCCAGGGTCGGGCGTCCGCGGCGGACGTCGGGCGGCTCCGGTGGGGGCGGAGCTCGTGCAGCGTCACAGTAAAGACCCAGGTGCGGCCGACGCCCGACGGGGGCGAGGACCGTTTCCGGAACGTGACCGGGGCGGCCCCGCCGCCCCCGACGTCACGCGTTGACGACGATCCCCAGCTCCGCCGCATCGGCCATGTGCTCCGAGCACGGGAGCACCCGGACGGTGTAGCCGAACGGCCCGGTGCGCTCCAGCGGGACGGTGGCGGTGAACCACTGCCGCGACCCCTCGGTGTTCGCGTGCTCCATCGGCACGGTGGTCACCTGGTGCAGCCCGTCGGCGTCGTCGACCCGGCCGAAGGCGGCCTCGACCAGGACGTCGCCGGGGGTCAGGCCGGGCAGCTCGACCTCCGCGCGCAGGTCGATGGTGGAGCCGATCTCCGGGGTGTCGCCCACTCCGGTGGCCTCCACGTGCACGACGTGCACGCCCGGCCAGGCCTCCAGCACGTGCGACCGCCAGGCGGCCTCGCGGCGGGCGGTGTCGTAGCCGGCCTGCGCCAGCGACCGGGCCGAGCCCGCCGCCGGCACGTACAGCTGCTGCACGTAGTCGCGCACCATGCGGGTGGCCAGCACCTTCGGCCCGGTGACCCGCAGGGTGTGCCGCACCATCTCCACCCAGCGCGCGGGGATGCCGTCGCCGTCGACCTCGTAGAAGCGGGGCAGCACCTGCCGGTCGAGCAGCTCGTAGATGGCGTGCGCCTCGACCTCGTCCCGCCGGTCGTGGTCCTCCACGCCGTCCGCGGTCGGGATGGCCCAGCCGTTCTGGCCGTCGTACCACTCGTCCCACCAGCCGTCGCGGATGGACAGGTTGAGCCCGCCGTTGAGCGCGGACTTCATGCCCGAGGTGCCGCAGGCCTCCAGCGGGCGCAGCGGATTGTTCAGCCAGACGTCGCAGCCCCAGTACAGGTACCGGGCCATGCCGATGTCGTAGCCGGGCAGGAAGGCGATCCGGTGCCGGATCTCCGGGTCGTCGGCGAACCTCACCATCTGCTGGATCAGCTGCTTGCCGCCGTCGTCGGCCGGGTGGCTCTTGCCGGCGATGACCAGCTGGATGGGCCGCTCGGGGTCGAGCAGCAGGGCCTTGAGCCGGGCCGGGTCGCGCAGCATGAGGGTCACCCGCTTGTAGGACGGCACCCGGCGGGCGAAGCCGATGGTGAGGACGTCGGGGTCGAAGGCGGTGTCGGTCCAGCCGAGCTCGGCCTCGGCCGACCCGCGGGACAGCGCCGTCTCGCGGATCCGGCGGCGCACCTCCTCCACCAGCCGGCCGCGCAGCAGCCGGCGGGTGTTCCACAGCTCGCCGGCGTCGATCCGGTCCACGCCGTCGAAGACGACGTCGCCGACCACGTCGACCGGGTCGCCCTGGCTGGTGCTCTGGGTGCCCAGCTCCACGAGCTCGCGGGCGGTCCAGGTGGGGGCGTGCACACCGTTGGTGATCGAGCTGATCGGCACGTCGTCCTCGTCGAACCCGGGCCACAGGGCGCCGAACATGCCGCGGCTGACGTGCCCGTGCAGCTGGCTCACGCCGTTGGCCCGCTGCCCGAGCCGCAGCCCCATGTGGGCCATGTTGAACTTGCTCGGGTCCTCCTCGCTGCCCAGCGGGAGCAGCTGGTCGACCGGGACGCCGAAGCCGGTGAAGTAGCGCTCGATCAGCGCCTTGGGGAAGCGGTCGATGCCGGCGGGCACCGGGGTGTGGGTGGTGAACACCGTGCCGCCGCGGACGGCCTGCAGCGCCTCGGAGAAGGACAACCCGTGCGACTCGGTGAGCTCGCGGATCCGTTCGATCCCCTGGAAGCCGGCGTGGCCCTCGTTGGCGTGGAAGACCTCGGGCTGCGCCGTCCCGGTCTGCGAGCAGTACGCGCGGACCGCCCGGACGCCACCGATGCCCAGGAGCATCTCCTGGCGGAGCCGGTGGTCCTCGCCGCCGCCGTAGAGCCGGTCGGTGACCCCGCGCTCGGCCGGGGCGTTCTCCTCGATGTCGCTGTCGAGCAGCAGCAGCGCCACCCGGCCCCCCTGGGCCCGCCACACGTGGGCGTTCAGCACGCGCCCCTCCGGCAGCGGGACGGTGATCACCACCGCGTCGTTGTCGGAGTCGCGCAGCAGCTTCACCGGCAGGCCGTGCGGGTCGAGCGCCGGGTA
>JAOPWO010000047.1 GCA_025965635.1 Modestobacter sp.
GCCCGACGCGCGGCATGAACCCCCACCCCAGCGTCCGACATCACACTGACGTGCCAAGAGCCGCCATACCGGCGGTGTGCGTGCGCCGCTCACCGAGTGCGTTACCGAGGTAGGAGCCCCTGGTGCGGGTATCAGGGCAGAACAATCAGACCGCCGCCCGGGAGAAGAGCATGCGGTATGCTGCCGCAGCGGACAACCGTCTGGACCGGACTGGACCATTGAGACTCGTGGAGGCAACCCGTGGCCCAAGCGCACCCGGCGTCAGCGGTGCTGTCCGAGGCTCCAGCCGACGCGTCTCTCGCACCACATTGCCCGCGCTGCGCATCGTCCCTTCGGGATGAGCAGAGCTTTGTCAACGAATCGTGGGCAGCCGTGAACACCATTTTGACGTGCTGGTGTGTCAGGTGCGGATGGTTCGGAGACATCACAGAATATCCGGTCATGCTCGGTATCGATCAGGAGACCGAGTGACGGGTTCCCCCGTCGATCACTGAAATCGCGATGTGGCCGCGACGCACTGGGGACATCCGGGCGTGGTGACGCTACCCGGCCGCGCCCGCGACTCGTGCTGACTCACTTGTACCCGTCGCGATGCGAATGCCCTTGCGAGGCGAGCGCCTCAGCTGTCCCCCGAGCCGGGAACCGCATTGTGCCAAGGGTGCGCGCCTCTGGGACTCGGCGGACCCAGAACTCAGGCCGGCAACCCAACGACTGACGGGTCATGGGCCGGTGAGCAGGACTGAGGATGCCTCGAGCCCTGTGGATCGTTCTTCGACATGCGCTCCGGACACCACATCCGTTGTTGGCGGTGGGTCGGCGCACCTTCGGGCTGTGGTGAATCCCTGAGCGAGTTCGGGGTGCCCGAGTGGACCACGCGGGTGGATCGTCCGTCGGCGATGAACCGTTAGCCGAAGGCGCGATCATCGGCCTGGATGTCCAGTGCTGCGTTGATCAGGTGTGCGTCGGTCCAGTCCCGTTGGCTCGCCGGGTTGGCGCGCCACTTGTAGAAGGCCTGCTTGGAGAAGCCGAGCACCCGGCAGGTCACCGCGACGGGGATCTTCTCGGCGGCGAGCTCTTGGACCAGCGGGTACATCGTTCTGGGAGCACGTCGCGGGCGAAAGTAGGCCGTCGCCGGCGCAGGATCTCGTTCTCCTGCTCCAGCAGCTCGTTGCGCCGGCGTAGCTCCGCAGCTCAGCCGACTCGTTCGTCGACCCGCCGCCGCGATCACCGCCGACGGGCGAGGCCAGTCCGTCGTCCCGGTCGGTGATCTTCAGCCAGCGCTGCAGGCAGGACCTCGAGATCCCGCAGTCGCGGGCAACCTGGGGATCGACGCCTCGCCCTCGCGGGCCACGGCGATGACGTCACGCCGGAACTCCGGCGGGAACGGCGGGACCACGATGCTGATCTTCCAGCGAGGCCGAAGCCTCGCAGGAAGGAGTCAACCGAACCGGGGCAGACCCGGTCGTCCGGCGGCCCGGAGCAACTCCGTGTCGATCGGGTCCGGACTCGCCCGACGGAGGACCCTCTCGACGATCGCTCAGTGCCCACGTCGACGGTCTGGGAAGTCCCGGCTCCGGCCGGCCTGGCGGGACGCGGCGGACGCGCAGCTCACAGGCACGTTCAGCGGGAGTCTTGCAGCCTGCTCGGACGCCCTGCCGTCGCTTGACGTGACATGCGACATACTTGTAACCTGCCGTCCTCCAGATGCAACATGACGACGTGTCCTCAGGAAGGCCTGCTGAAACGGTGAATCGGAC
Source organism: Modestobacter sp. (assembly GCA_025965635.1). Taxonomy (GTDB): domain Bacteria; phylum Actinomycetota; class Actinomycetes; order Mycobacteriales; family Geodermatophilaceae; genus Modestobacter. The sequence continues at coordinate 1,758 of JAOPWO010000047.1, forward strand.
CGCAGAGCTCACATCACAGGGGATCGGTCAACCTCCCGTGGCAACAACCGACTATCTCGAGATGTCGCATGTGACGCGCCGATTCGGTGCAGCGACGGCCGTCGACCGACTCGATCTAGCAGTGCGGCAAGGGGAGATCTTCGCGCTGCTCGGTCCCAGCGGCTGTGGCAAGACGACCTCTCTCCGAATGATCGCAGGCCTTGAACCGGTAGACGAAGGCCGTATTTCTCTCGCAGGCCGGGATCTCGTCAACACGCATTCCGGCGCCTTTCTGCGGCCGGAGCGCCGCAATGTTGGCATGGTGTTCCAATCCTATGCCATCTGGCCGCACATGACCGTCTCCGAGAACGTCGCCTTCCCGCTCAAAATGCGAAAGACGAGTCGAGCGGAAAGGCGCGAGAAGGTGCACCAGGCCCTCGTGGCGACAGGGCTGTCTGCTGTGGCGGACCGGCCTGCTACGGCCCTGTCAGGAGGGCAGCAGCAGCGCGTGGCCCTTGCTCGGTCCCTCGTGTACCAGCCGGACCTGCTGCTGCTGGATGAGCCCCTCTCCAACCTCGACGCCAAACTCCGGGTGCAGATGCGGAGAGAGATCAGGCGACTCAACAGTGAATTCGGGCTCACCATGGTCTTTGTCACCCACGACCAGGACGAGGCCCTCTCCCTCGCGGACCGGATAGCAGTCATGAATGATGGTCGCGTCGAGCAGGTAGGCAGACCGTCCGATCTCTACGAACGACCGGAGACAGCCTTCGTCCGCGACTTCCTCGGCAGGATGCTGGCTCTGCGGGGGACGTTGTCGCGCATCGGTGGCAGCTGCCGCGTCATCATCCAGGACTCCGATCGGGTGATCACAGTCGCCGATGCGCCGACCGCGCTCACGGATGGCAGCCCGGTGGGGATCTACTGTCGTCCGGAGGACGTCGATATCCTCCCCATGGGTTCTGATGCCGGTCCCGACGGCAATGAGATTCCTGCCAGCATTCTCTCAGTGGCCTACCTCGGGGACTGTCTGGAGTACGTCGTCCGGGTGGGTGGCGAGGAAGCCGTTCTGACTGCGCCGAGGTCACGTTCCTACAGGGTCGGTGACGGCGTGATCCTCCGTGTGCCTGCGGACCGAGCCATTGTCTGGCCGTTATGACGGCACCGCCGCAGGTATCACCCACGGACGTGCTGCCCCCTACCTCCGGTATCCCGAAACGTCAACGGTGGCGGGGGGCCCGCGGATCGGGCGTTCGCGCCTGGCTCGTGTTGGCTGTCGTGGGCAGCGCCACCCTGGTACCGCTGGCCTTGCTCCTGGTCAACAGCCTCAACATCGCGTCGGTCAATGAGCCAGTTCGCTACGGACTCGACAACTGGCGGGCGGCATTCGCTGACCCTGCCGTGGGTGAGGCGGCATGGAATACGTTCCGGCTGGGTCTGACCCGCACGCTCATCGCAGTGGTGATCGCAAGCATCCTGGCTTGGCTGATCGCACGAACTGACATGCCTGGTGGGCACGTCGCCGAGATCCTCTTCTACCTGGCGTTCTTCGTGCCGTCGATCTCCATGACCTTGGGTTGGATCCTCGTCCTGGATCCCTCCACCGGGGTGCTCAACGAAGCGATCCGTGCTGTCTTCGGGTCGGAGAGCAGTCAGGGACCACTTACGCCGTACGGGTTCTGGGGGATCATCTGGGTCCACCTGTCATCCTCGACTGTCCCGATCATCACCGTCCTCATCATCCCCGCAATGCGCCGGATGTCGACGGCCCTCGAAGAGGCGGCCGCAACCTGCGGCGCCAGCCGCTGGTCCACTGCCAGGCGGATAACGCTGCCATTGATGCTGCCGTCGCTGCTCGGCGCGGCACTGCTCGGCTTCTTGGCGTCGCTGAAGGCGTTCGAGATCGAGCTCCTGCTCGGCGTGCCGGTAGGCCTGCACGTCTACTCGACCCAGATCTACGAATGGGTGAGCGACGCGCCACCCGCTTACGGTATAGCCACCGCCCTGGGCGCCGTGTTTGTCCCGGTGATGGTCGTACTGGCCGGCATCCACCGGTTCATCTCCACCCGACGCAGTTATGTGACCGTCGGCGCTCATACCTACTCGGACCAACCAGTGCGACTCGGGAAGGTCGGCCGCTGGATCGTCGCCGGGCTCGTCGCCGCCTACATCGGTGTAACACTGGTCGTACCCCTGGCAGCAATGGTGACCGGGTCCCTGATGCGCCGCTTCGGGTTCTTCGAGCTGGAGAATCCCATCACAACACATCACTGGATGGCACTCTTCGATGACAACTTGCTCATGTCGTCGGTGCGGAACAGTCTCGTCCTGGGCTTGAGCGCAACGGTGCTCGGTGTGGCCGTCTACTTCTCGATCGCCTATATCGTGGTGCGCAGTCGACTGTCGACCCGAGGCGCCACGGACATCATGGCATGGCTACCCGTGGCCCTCCCCGGGATCCTGCTGGGGCTCGGCCTGCTGTGGCTCTACCTCGGGACCCCGCTACGAACGGTGCTGTACGGAAACGTCGTAGGGCTGACGCTCGCGATCATCATCGGCCACATGGCGGTAGGCACGCAGCAAATGAAGGCCGGTCTTCTACAACTGAGTCCCGACCTGGAGAAGGCGGCCCGAGTCTCCGGTGCCAACCCCCGGAAGGCGACTCTGCATGTGCTCTTACCGCTGCTAGGGCCCACGGTGGCGGCTACGGCGATCCTCACCTTCGATGCTGCGATCCGCGACATCAGCACGGTCGTCCTGCTGAGCAGTCGCAATTCCAGGCCGATGTCAATCCTCCTCCTGGAGTACAGCACCGGAGGCGAACTCGAGCGAGCCGCAGCGATGGGCGTGTTGATGAGTCTTGTCACCGTGACCGTGGCTCTGGTGGCCCGCAGGCTGACGAAAGGCGCGATCAGGTGACGACTGACGATGTGATGTCCCGCCGATCGGCCGGAAGGACGGCGGCCTGGCTCGAACAGTGAACGCAGCGGGCCGGACGCTGTGCCCGCTTTATTCCAGTCAAAGATGATTAGAGGAGAACTTTTCACATGAAGACCAGACAGTGGTGTGCACGGGTGTCCGCGCTCTCTGCTGCAAGCCTCCTTTTGGCTTGCAGCTCCGGAGCTGCGACGCAGCCCGGTGGGGATAGCGCGTCAGGCGCCGTGAACGAAGATCCTGGCTGCATTGCGGTAGACGATCCGTTGGTGCAGGCAGCCAAGGATGAAGGGTCCGTGGTGATGTCCGGACCGCCGGATCCCAACGTACGTGAGCAGCTCCCTGCTGCGTTCGAGGACCGGTACGGGGTCCAGCTGGACTACATCGGCGGGCGCGGCAGTGAGATCGCAGCCAAGCTGCAGGCGGAACGGCAGGCCGGTATCTACTCGCAGGACGTCTTCGTCGGTGGCGCGGAGACCATGGCCAATGTCTACTACAAGTCCGGCTGGCTGGCATCGCTCAAGGACATGCTCCCCGCGGAGACGCTTGCCCCAGACAATTGGGTGCGCGCCGGTAGTCCGTGGGTGGATCCGGATGAGAGCCACATCCTGAAGCTGTCGGAGTACGTGCTCATGCCGTACGCGCTCAATACGGATGAGCTCGCTCCGAGCGACGCACCCACGTGGAAGGACCTTCTGGATCCGTCGTTGCGCGGCAAGTTCGTCATGGACGACCCGCGGGTCAGCGGTGGCGCAATCTATACCGCCACCATGCTCTACGAGCAGTTGGGCGAGGACTTCGTCCGCGACTTGTACGTCGGCCAGGAGCCGACCTTCATGACGGATGCTCGCCAGGAGGTGGACGCACTGGCACAAGGGAAGTTCGCGGTCGCCATGGGCACCAACCAATCGGACATCGACGCCGCGACGACCGATGGCTTGCCGGTCGAGGTGGTGTCCCCCGAAGGCGGCCCGCTCGCGGTTACGAGCGGTTTTGGGCTCCTGGCGGTAGCCGACCGAGCGCCCCACCCGAATGCTGCCAAGCTTCTGGCCAGTTGGCTCGCGTGTTCGGAGGGGAACGCGGCCTGGAATGAGGCCTACGGGACGCTGAGTGCGCGGTCGGACGTCGAGCTGGAGGTGGACCTGCCGGAGTATCAGCATGTCGACCCCGACGCCGAGTACTTCGACACCAACTCCTGGGGATTCCTGACCGGGGACAAGCAGCGGGTACAGGCACTGCTCACGACCATGCTGGAAGGCAAGTAGAGATTCCAGGTGGATGACACCGGCGGTTCCGAACGGCCCCTTGAGCTGGTCGGGACCGCCGGTTGCAGTGCCGACCGGGACGAGGCGCCCGTGGGTGCGGGGAACGCACCGGAATCCCTGGCCTCACGGGGGAGCTCGGGTATCACCCGGCTGGTTACCAGACATTCTCATCAGTCAGTAGAGGAGTCCGATCGATGTACATAGATGTCCACGGGCACGTCACGGCGCCCGACTCCCTGTACGTGTACAAGTCGGGACTCCTGTCTCATCGTGGAGCGCACGGCCGCGGAAGTGCGACCTTGACGGCGCAGACGGTGGATGCCGCGCTGGACCAGGCAACGCCGACGTTCGGTGGCCTGTCACATCGTCAACACCTCGACGAGGCGGGAATCGATATCCAGTTGATCTCCCCGCGCCCGTATCAGACCATGCACAGCGAAGAGCCCGCGCGGCTGGTCCAGTGGTACACGGAAGAGACCAATAACGCCATCCACCTGAGTTGTCAGGTCGAGAGCAGGTTTCGTGGTGTGGCCGGCATGCCGCAGAGCATGCTCTTGGGCGTGGACCAATGGGTCGTCGAGCTCCGGCGCTGCGTCGATGAGCTCGGCTTCGTGGCGGCGACGGTCAATCCGGATCCGTATGAGGGCCTCCGGCAGCCGCCGGGGCTGGGCGACAGATTCTGGTACCCGCTGTGGGAGACGCTGTGCGAGCTGGACATCCCGGCACTCGTCCACTCAGGCGGTTGCCGGCCTCCGTCGCGCGAGAGCTATTCAGTGCACTTCGTGCAGGAGGAGACCTTGGCGGTGGTCGGCCTGTTGCAGTCCGAGGTCCTGACCGACTTCCCGGAGCTCAAGATCATCGTGTCGCACGGCGGCGGTGCCATCCCGTATCAGCGCGGGCGGTTCTACCCGGGCGCCTTCCGTCAGGGCGAACGGTTCGAGGACATACTGAGCCGGCTGTACTTCGACACCTGCCTGTACACGCGCGACTCCATCGAGATGCTGATCCGCGCGGTGGGCGTCCAGCGATGCCTCTTCGGTACCGAGAAGCCCGGTGTCGGATCCACACGTGATCCGTCGACCGGCCGTTGGGTCGACGACATCCACCTCCTCATCAACGACATCGATTGGCTGTCGGACGTCGACAAGGGCCGCATCTTCGAGGGCAATGCCCGCGAATTGTTCAGGCTCGGGGGGTAGTAGCAATGGCAGATGTCGTCATTGGCGCGGGAGCTTCCCACGGTCCGCAGCTGAGCATCCCCCCGGAGCGCTGGTCAGTCAGGGCAGCCGCAGATCTGCACAACGACAAGCTGAGCTTTCGCGGGTCCGACTACACCTACCAGGAACTCCTGCGGGAGCGCGCGGCTGCCTTCCGTGACGAAACGGCGTTGGACGTCAAGGTTCGTCGGCATGCGGTTGCACGTGCTGCCGTATCAGAACTGGGCGCAGCCATCCTGGCAGCGGAACCGGACGTCCTGGTGGTCGTGAGCAGTGACCACAAGGAGATCTTCTCCGACGAGTTCCTGGCTCCGTTCACCGTCTACTGGGGGGAGACGTTCCAACACGAGCCGTTGGCGCAGGAGCACCTCGACGCCATGCCAGAGGGTGTTGCTGAGGCTGAAGTGGCGAATGTACCGGAGACCAGCACGACGAAACCTGGCCATTCCAGCCTTGCGCAGCACGTCATCCGGGAGACGGTGCGGGTCGGGTTCGATGTGTGTGCGTCCAATCGTCTTCCGCTTGGCGCGTATGGTAATCGGGGCATTCCGCATGGATGGGGTTTCGTCCTGCAGCAGGTGCTGCGGGGTGTCGACATCCCAGTCGTCCCGGTGTTCGTCAACACGTTCTATCCGCCGAACCAGCCTTCTGCGGCTCGGTGTTTCGACTTCGGTGTCGCCCTGGGCGCAGCGGTCCGTAGCTTCCCGAGTGACATCAGGGTCGGTGTCATCGCCTCCGGTGGCCTCAGTCACTTCGTGGTGGATGAAGACCTCGACCGCGACGTGCTCGCGGCTCTTTGCGATCGGGACCACGAGCGCCTGAAGGGTCTGCCCGCAAGTCTGCTCAGGTCCGGTACCTCAGAGGTGCGGAACTGGATCACGGTCGCCGGGGCGCTCCAACCGCCACAATTGAGCCCACGGGTGGTCGCGTACGAGCCCTGCTACCGCACCGACGCAGGAACCGGCTGCGCAATGGCGTTCATGCTGTGGCAGTGAGGTAGATGTCCGACCACCACGGGCTGGGGGTAGTGGGCCTGCTCACGAGATCACTGATGTGATGCCGCTCGGCCAGCTTCGAGAACGGCGACCGCGGCCATGGTGTCTGCGGTCCCTCCGGAAGGCAACTCCCGGTGAGCCTTGTCCGGCGGATCTCCTGAGAGCTCCGCGTGCGGTGTCCTACGCTCCGACTGATTGGCGGCCCCAGTGGTAGACGAATTCGTGGACATGCTGACCACGGAATCTCTTCTGGTCACACAGGTGCGCCTGGAGGCCCACGGGGTGATCTCAGTCAGCCTTGAGCACCCTTCAGGGGCGCCTCTTCGGCCATGGAGACCCGGGGCGCACCTGGATGTGTTCCTGCCGAGCGGCCTGGTTCGACAGTATTCCCTCTGTGGCGACCCGCGCAATCGCACGACCTATACGGTCGCGGTCCTCCGTGAGGATCGCGGCCGGGGCGGCTCCGCCGAGATGCACGACACCGCCTGGGTCGGAAGAACCCTGGGAGTTCGCGGCCCCCGCAACCATTTCGAGCTGGTCGACGCCTCGAGTTACCTCTTCCTGGCTGGCGGGATCGGCATCACGCCGATACTGAGCATGGTGCGCGAGGTCGCGGAGCGCGAGGTCGACTGGTCGCTGTTCTACGGTGGGCGAGCCAGGGCGTCGATGGCCTTCGTCGACGCGCTGCGTGAACTCGGTGGTGATCGTGTCCACATCCATCCTCAGGACGAGGTGGGCATTCTTCCTCTCGGGCCCTTGGTCGAGGTTGCTGCACCCGGCACGGCGGTGTATTGCTGCGGCCCTGAGGGAATGGTCAGCGCTGCCGTCGATGTCTGTGCGGAAGCGGGGATGTCGTCAGCGCTCCATGTCGAACGTTTTGCGCCGTCGTCTCGTTCTTCATCGGCTACGCCGGCCGGGCAGTTCGAAGTGGAACTGCGCCAGACCGGCGTGGTGCTGCAGGTTCCGTCGGATCGGACTCTGCTGGAGGTGGTCCGGGATGCGCTGCCCGACATGCCCTATTCCTGCGAGGAGGGGTATTGCGGGTCCTGTGAGTCACGCGTCCTCGACGGGATGCCGGAACATCACGATGACATCCTGACCCCGGAGGAACGGGAGAAGAGCGACACGATGATGATTTGTGTCGGCCGCTCGAAGACCTCACGGCTGGTCCTCGACCTGTGAGGAGCCCCGCCGTTCGGCTGGACGGAGCCCGAACCACGGCGTCCCCATCGTCAGCCGGACACAGGTCCCAGCGGCGGCCGGAGGGTGGGCAGCACATGGTCGTGTCGACGCCCGTCCGTGCACGTCTGCCTCGTCCCGGCAGCGCCCGATGGCGGCGGATGGGTCGCTCCCGGCGGATCTGGTCGAGCGATTGCGCCGGCTCGACACGTGCGCCGTCTCAGGCGCGCTGGACACCCTGAGCCTCCCGGGGCGCGGCCACGGGCATCCGACCGGTTGTGGGCGGTGCCCGGACCGGTCGTGGGGCATGTCCGCACGGTGTTGGCCGGGCCTTCCGAAGCCGACGGTCCGGCGCAGCACATAGCGGCGGCGGCGATCGAGGCCGCTGGAGAGGGACGTGCTGGTCATCGCCGACTCCGGTCGGGTGGGCGTCTCCTCGTGGGACTGCATCCTCACCGCGCCCCCAGCCGGCGCGGCATCGGCGAGGTGACCATCGACCGGGCGTGCGACGACATCCCGGGGAGCGAGGAGCACGGCATCCCGGTGTTCGGTCAGCATGGCCGAGGCCGTGCTCAGCGGTCGGCCCGTCACCGAGGTCATGCACGACAGCCAGTTCCCAACGGTCGAGGAGGCCACCCCGTGACAGCGTCAGGTGATCGGGCTCTGCTTGCTCACTCGAGGGAGGGTTGGTGACTCCGCCGGTGATGAGGAGCATCCGTAGCCGGTAGTTCTACGGTTGCCGGAACGCGGGCGACCCGGCAGTGGAGTTCGATGAGGCCGTTGAGGGCTTCGGTGCCCGCCGTTGATGGAGCGGCCGGTGTCGAACCAGGCCAGGCTCGCGGTCTTCCACTGCTCGAGGGTCCGCCCCGGGCGGACGATCGCGGGTGCCGGGCAGCTGGGGGAGAACTCCAGGATCTGCTCGGGGAGGGTGCGGCCGGGTTCAGTCCGGGGGTGGTGGTAGGTCGCCCGCAGCTGCCGGGGTGCACGACCAGGCCGGCCACACGGCGAGGTGTCGGTCGTCGGCGTCGATGTCCCGGGTGGAGCGCGCCCCCTGGCGGTCGGTGAGCTTCTCGGCGCCGGCGCCGGCGCCGGCGCCGGCGCGCAGCAGGCTGCGCATGCCGTAGAGCGGGGCGGCCTTCCTGCCGCGGTGCGCTGATGGCGCTTGCCGAATGTTCGCAGGAGTGCTCGTCGAAGGTGGCTCATCGGGCTTCGGGTCCGCTGAGATCCGCTGACCGGCCCAGGCGCTCGTGCGGCCGGAGCAGGCAGGCTCAGCGGTGCTCATCCATGCGGAACTCCACACCATGCTTCTCGCATTCCAGGCGGTACATCTCCCGCACCCTGGGGTTCTCGTCCTCATGGTCGATCTGGTCGCCGCCGTTCCGAGTACTGATCGACGACATGGGCAGTCCTGTGGCTCCGTCTCGAGCTTTGCTCTCGGTGTGCCTCAGGGCCAGATATCGAGCGGGCGTCGAACCGGTGTTGAAGTGCTGGTGGAACATCATGTCCGGAGGGATGACGAGGCTGTCCACCGACCAGTCGAAGCGCTGCATCTCCTCCCCCTCCCGCCACATCAGCGTGTAGCCGGTTCCATCCAGGATGATCACGTGCGCCCCGGGCCCGTGGCGATGGGCCTTCTTGTACGTCCCGACAGGGAACTCGGAGATGTGGGCGCCCATGGTGTTGCCTGCGAGCTTGAGATGGATGTTGGTGCCGGCACCCCTCTCCTTGTAATCGATGAGTTTGAAGCCTCGTACGTCCGGCACGAAGTTCGTCGCCCAGATCCGACCGTCCAGGGAACCCTGCCCGCTGAAGTACCCGCGGGCACCGGAGAACCTTCGGGGGAAGTGGTATTCACAATTGAAGATGAAGTCGGCGTCGGCGAAGAGGTTGATCAGCGTAGGAGCGTTGGTGACGGCCAACAGTCGGACCACATCGTCGCCGCTACCGTTGTGGTGCCGGTACGGGGCGTTCATGGGGATGGCGAACAGGCTTCCCTCCTGCCACTCGAAAAAATGTTCGTGCCCGCTGGGATCCCAGACTGTGCTGCTTCCGCGGCCGTGCAGGACGTAGAACATCGCTTCGTGCAGGTGCCGTTGTGGAAGCAGGCTCCCCCCGGGAGGCACTTCGGAGATGTAGCAGTCGTTCGACGTGTCGCTGCCATCGTGGTTGATGAAGCAGGCGGCTCCGCCGGTTCGTGCCCATGGCCGCAGGCCGACCAGGCGCAGGTCCGGCACGTAGTTGCCCGGTATCACGTCGAGTCCCTCGGCGAGCAGCCACTGCCGGTACGAACTCGCGGGCGGATTCATGGGGCCTTCGGACATGCGTTTGGTCAACCTTCCCAGTCCTAGGCGGGATGGGCCCCTGCTACAGCTGGAACACCAGGGACTTGATGCTGATCGGTACGGTCCCGGAGTCGGGTAACGCTCTTCCGACGTCCACGAAATCGAAGTCGGAGACCTCTATCTCGTCCACCGAGACAATGGCCGCGCGGCCGCGGACCTGCTCATCGAGGAGTGCCCCGATGCTCTGGGCCACATCACCCTCGAAGATGACGACGAGCGGAAGTCCCGCGACAAGCCTTGGCTCCAATGCCCGAGCGAGACCCACAGCGAAAGAGTTGAGCCTCGCAAACGATGGCGCCCCCTCCCATCGAAATGCGAGGGCGACCGGCGCATCCAGGTCGACATCGAACACTGCGACGTGTTCGGTGATCGCACTACAGACGAACTCTGCACTCATCTCCCCGGCAAGGCTGAGAGCTGGTCTGATGACACGCAGGTCAGCCAACGGCAGCGGACTCGGATCAGTGATGAACACCGTACTTCCGCTGACCTGCACCGTGTATTGCGAGGCGCCGAGGACGGTGGCCCGGATACCCCCTGATGGCCGCAGCAGAGGCCCTGGGAGGCCCCGTACCCGGCGCCGCATCTCTTCCCCGAGAACATGGCCGAGGTCCCCGAAGACGCCACTCTCGTTCCCGTAGATGTATTCCGCTACGCCGCCGGAGAAGAACACCGCGTCATAAGGGCCGCCCCTGCTGAGTGACGGCGTCAGCAGGAGCGAAGGCACCGTGTCCGGGGGCAACCGGCCCCCCTGGGCGAACTCTACGACGGCCGCACACATCCATGAGGCCATCGCCTTCAACTCCTCCGTAGCGGGCCGGCATCCCAGGTGCCACCGAAAGCCGAGGTGATCCGCGATCTCCTGTGCCATCGGTTCGAGTCGGACCAACTCCCCGGACACCCCCTGGGCGATGAGTCGGCCACCGATGTGCATGGCGGCCGTACTCACCACCTTGCCGCTCTCCGCCACAGTGAACTTGGTGGTGCCGCCGCCCATGTCGATGTTGAGGACGGCGCCGCCGGACCTCTGCGAGTGCGCTACGGCCCCTGATCCATGAGCCGCCAAGGTCGCTTCGATGTGATGCCCGGCCGTCACACAGACGAAATTTCCGCTCTCCGCCGCCAACGCGTCCGCGATCGCCCGCGCATTGTGTCGACGCGTCGCCTCACCGGTGAGGATGACTGCACCGCTGTCCACCTCGGCTCGCGTCATCCCTGCTTCGCGGAAACCCTCAGCCACGATGCCTCTGATCGCGCACTCGTCGATCCTCGGGCCAGAGTCCGATTCGGCGTAGGGCGTCAGATGCACCCGGGAAGCATGCAACAGCTCCCTCGCGACCACCACGTACCGACTGGACAGTTCGCGGCCCAACCGCCGCATGATGATCTCCGAGAAGACGACCTGCGTCGTTGCTGAACCGACATCAATCCCGACGCTCACGAGTTTCACCTGGTCGGTCAACCACAGCGGGTGCCTGTCGTCATCGAGCTCCACATCGTCGTGTGCGTGTGCGTGTGCGTGTGCGTGTGCGTGACCGTCGTGTGCGTGACCGTCGGTCGTCACCCTCGCCCGTCCCGCAGGGTGCCGTGGAGGTACTCGTCCGGGTGTCCGGCACGGCGGCGATGGTTCCCGTTCATGAGCGCTCGGGGTGGATGCCGCGCATACCGTTGGGGACGCCGTTCCTCTCGAGTTCGGCCTCGAACATGGCGAGGATCGAGGGATCCTCATCGACATACTCGATCTGGTCTCCACCCAGCGAGGTGGGCTTGTCGATCATGAATTCCTTGAAGACCGGGTATTTCTGGCTGCCCCACCGCATGGCGAGATAACGGGCAGGCGTGGAACCGGTGTTGAAGTGCTGGTGGAACCACCTGTCAGGCGGGACCACGATAGAGCCCGGCTTCCAGTCCACACGGCGGACCGGCTCGTCCTCGCGCCACAGCAGTGAGAAGCCCTGTCCGGAGATGATGATCACATGCGCGCCGGCTCCGTGACGGTGTGCCTTCTTGTACGTCCCCACGGGGAACTGGGAGATGTGGCCGCACAGACTGCTGTCAGCGATCTCGAGCATGACGTTGGACCCGCCGGCCCCACGCTCGCTCCACTCCTTCAGCTGCATGGAACGGACGTCAGGGATGAACCTGGTGTCCCAGACCCGCCCTGCGTATGCAGTACCGCCCTCGGTGGTGTTGGTGTCCTTGTCACTGAAGCGGTCGGTGAAGTCGAACTCGCAGTTGTAGATGAAATCGAGGTTGTGGATCAACTTCATCATGAGCGGAGCACTGGTCACGACATAGAAGCGAGCCGGCTCCGAGCCGCTGGAGTTGAAGTGCTGGCTCCAGGCGTTGAGGGGTACGGAGAAAAGACTGCCTTCCTGCCACTCGAACGACGTCTTGGCCCCCGCGCCGTTCCACACGCTGGTCGTCCCGCGGCCCGACACGACGAAGACGAGTTCCTCGTACATGTGTTTCTCGGGCGTGAGCTGGCCACCCGCGGGGATCTCGATGATGTGGGCGTCGTTGACGTCTTCGCTGCCCTGGAGCAAGGCGACGGCGCCGCGGCCGCCCCGCCGCTCCCAGGCACCCAGCTGCACAGTCTTCAGGTCCTCGATGTAGAGGCCCTCGATGAGCGTCAGCCCCTCGTTGGCAATCCACCTCTGATAATCGTCGGGACGACGGATGGACGGTAGGTCGGCGGGTTGGGCCATCGCGTTTTCTTGCCTCTCAGTTCGACGAGTGGTGTGCTGCGGCCAGTGTGGACCGTAGTGCTGTGCTAATTTCCGAGAATTGCGGAAATCCGGTCTTCCCAGTCCTTCTGGTTCAGCAGGAAGTCCCAGTCGTTCGCATCGAAGTACTTCTGGTCCTCCACCGGTACCGCGTAGGCAGGGACGGTGTCAGGCCGGTCGACATCGGCGCGGGTGCTGACCTGCAGGATCGCGTCATTGAACAGCTGCCCGCCCTCCTTGCAGGCGAGCCAGTTGACCAGCAGCTTGGCCGCGTTCGGGTGCGGCGCCTTGTTGTTGATGCTCAGCATCCCGGACCCGGCGGTGGTCACCTGTCCCTTGGTCGGCACCACGACTTCCAGTGGGAGACCCTGACTCGTCGCCGCACCGACCTCACCCTGATGAAGTGCGACACCGACGGCGAACGTCCCCCGCGCGACGTCGTCTACTTCCTGTCGCGCGTCAGCGAGGAATGTCGGCTGTTGATCGACGTACAGCTTGCGAACGAAGTCGTCCCCGAACTCGTCAGCGAGCATGGCTGCCGTATAGATCGCGCCACCTGACTCGAGAGGATCTTCCAGGACGATCTTCCCGCGCCATTCCGGCCGGAGCAGGTCGTCCCACTCGCTCACCTCGTCCGCCGAGACCGCATCGGTGTTGACGACGTATGGGAGCTGCACGAAGTTGGAGATCGCGAGGATGTGCTGACCTTCCGGGTCCACCCACGGCGTTTCGCCACCGGTCCAGTTGGCGCCGTCTGCGATCTCAGGTAGCAGGACGTCCTTCAGGGATCCGAGCCAGTCCGACCCGTAGAAGACGACTGCGGCCGACTCGCCGCCGCTGGTGAAGACGTCGTGCGCGAAGATGCCGGCGTCACGCTCGGCCTTGATCTTCGCCGCCGTCTCGCTGTTGCGGGCACCGACGTACTCGACCTCCACGCCGTACCGGTCCGCGAATGCGGCTGGAAGGACCTTCCGGACGTCGCCGGCCGGCGTGCCGGACCAGACCACGGAGCCCTCTTCCCGGGCTGCCGCGACCAAGGGATCGTCGCCTGCGATGCAGCCGTCGTCGGCCAGGCCTTGGCGTCCTCCGCTCGAGGCCGCGCCGCTGGCGCCAGCGGCGCCGTCATCGTTGCCGGAACCGCACCCGGTCGCGAGTACGAGAACGAGCGCTGTACCACACACCAAAGGGAAGTGAACCTTCACGGCGCTCCTTGACGGGCTGGATCCGCGGGTCCCGGGCTGGACCTCGCCGGCTTGCGCAACGTGCGTGCGTGCGCAGGCGCCGGATCCTGCAGCGCAGGAAAAGCTTCATGTAGTCGACGACCGGCGAAGATGTGGCACGCGTCGCAAAAGCTAGCGGCTGGGCGTGTGGCCGTCAATGGCGCGTTGCGTTCGGATTTCGACCCGACCCGCCCATACGGATGGTCGACAGGTCGTGGAGGGAGCGCGGCGCCCTCGCGGTGCCGACATCGGCTCGTGATCGGCATCGAGCGGTCCGGTCGGCCCGCCGCCCGACGACGACGTCGTCCATGGCGGCGTTGTCCGCCCACGTGCCGACGGGGCCCGTCGAGGTGCGCCGTGCGTCGGGCTGACGTCGGTGAGAGCGGAACGGGGCGAATCTTCAAGCCCTGCGAACAACCTGACCTGCCCGCCCGACCTCAGCGGCGAGGCGTCGGTAGCCGGACCGGGTCGTTCCGGTGGGCATCGATGACCGCGTTGGCCCGTTCGGCGTGCGGAGGGTCGGCATGGGTGATCGGCTTGACGAGCCGCCGGAGCAAGGCCGGCGGACCAGCTCGAGGACCCGGCAGGTCACCGTGACCCGTTCCCCAGACCTCACGCGGGCCGCGTCCCCGCGGTCGTCCCGTTCCCAGCACCGGCTCCGACGTCGGCGCACGCCCAAGCGGTGGAGACCGTCCTGGACCACATCGCCGCCGGTGAGAGCTACCGGGCGACCTGACCGACCGGCTGGGCAGCACCGTCGCCGGCGACGTGGAGCAGCTGTTCATCCGGCTGGCACTTGCCCAGGGCGGCGCCTGCAACGCCTGCTTCGGTGTCGCGAACTGCGGTCAGCCGCCGCGCCAGGATCCCTGACCTCGGACCGGCGAAGCGATTCGACCAGTTACTGGCCCGGGATCCACCCGTGCTTCTCGCGCACCGCAGCCATCTCGGGTGACCCCCTCTCATGGCCAGCGGCCAGCGCCTCGGACATGTCCTCCATGAAGTGCTCGAAGCCGCTGGGGCTGGCGACGGTGAGGAACCGGGGCTGTGAGTCGCTGGTGGCTGTGATGGCATGCGGGACGCCGCGGGGCGCGAAAACGAAGTCGCCCACGCCGGCGGGGAACTCATCGTCACCGACGCGGACCGTGACCGACCCCTCCAGCACGTAGAGGCTCTCGTGCTCGCGGAGGTGCGTGTGCGAGGGAATGTCGGAGGTCATCACGTACTCCAGGAAGGCTGACAGCGTCCGCTCATGACGACAAGGGCCGGGGCGGGGCGGCGGCGGCAGCGGCTACGAGACCTGCTGGTGACCGGTCCGATCAAGGTGGTGTGGCTCAGGCGCCGCAGGTTCTGCGACGAGCACCGCTGCGCGCAGGGCACGTCCAGCGAGGTCTACGTCGCTTCCGGGCCGGATGGGAGAGCCCCATGCGTCCGCTGTCGCCACTCGGTTGATCGGGCAGCTGTCCCGCCAGCTCCACCCGTCGACCAGGCAGTCTCCCGGCGGGAGAGCGGCCTGCTGCGTCTGTGGTTGCTGTCCTGGTCGCAGTTCGCCCGCCCTCACCGGGCGGCAGGGCCCTCATCCGGTCCGCGGCCTCGCGGGCCAGGGCTGGGCGACGGTGAGGGCGGAGGTCGTGCTCCCCGCGCCGGTGTCGCGCCGGGCTGGGCTACAGGGTCAGGCGCTGACGGTCACCGGTCCGCCATTCCAGGACCACGATGCTGGCGTCGTCCTGCAGCTGGTCGGCCTGGTGCTCCAGCACGTGCCGCATCAGCCGCCGGACCGTCTCGGGTGCGGGTTCCCCGGCTGCTGCGGCGGCACTGATGAAGTCGGCGAGCCGCTCCTCACCGAAGAAGCTCCCGTCCGGTGAGCGGGCCTCGGTGATCCCGTCGGTGTAGAGCAGCAGCCGATCGCCGGGCTGCAGCCGGGTCTCGAAGCAGGTGGCCGTGCCGTCCTGAAGGCCCAGCGGGCGGCTGGGTGGGCAGGGCGGCAGTCGCACGAGGGAGGATCCCCGCACGATCAGCGGTTCGGGGTGCCCGGCGTTGATCCACCGCAGCCGGCCGGTGCTGAGATCCAGCCGGGCGAGGACGGCGGTGGCGAACTGGCTGGCGCCCAGGTGGCCGGCGATGGCCGTGTCGACCGCGCCGGCGATCTCGGGCAGGTCGAGGCCATTGCGCCGGGCGTGCCGGTAGGCGCTGATCGCCACCGTGGCCAGCGCCGCGGCCGGCAGGCCGTGCCCGACCGAGTCGATGACCAGCAGGTCGGCAGTCGAGCCGTTCACCGCGTAGTCGAAGGAGTCCCCGCCGATGTCATAGGCCGGCTCGAGCCCGCCGGTGATGACCACCCGGTCGGTGCCGAACGTCAGCGGCGGCAGCAGCCCCCACTGCATCTCGGCGGCAAGGCTGAGGGTCTTGCGGCGCCGAAGCCGCGCGAAGACGTCGGTGTAGGCATCCCTGGCCACCAGCAGCTCGGCGACCAGGGTGACGTAGGCGCGAATGGCATCGTGCAGGTCCTCGCGCGGTTCTCCGGAGAAGACGAGCTCGGCGACGCCGAGCCGTTCGATCCCGTCCAGCAGCGGCACCCACAGCCGGTGGACCGCCGAGGGTGCCGTGCTGGTGAGGACCTCGACCCGCCGGAACGCCCGCCCGGCCAGAGTGCCCTCGATCGGCAGTTCCTGGCGGGCGGGCACCCCGCCGCCGCGCACCGGCAGCAGCATCACCTGCTCGTAGTCGACCAGGTACAGCACCGTCTCCCGGGCACCGAACTGCTGCGCATGGTCGGCGGCGGCGGCGGCCAGGTCGTCCGGGGCGAGCAGGTGCGATGCGTTCAGCAAGGAAGTCAGCGGATCGGTCAATGCCTGCGCCCGTCACTAGGTCAACACGTCCCACGCGACCGTAGCCATCCGGCCGGCAGAGCGGCGTGCCCGATCTCGGCGACGATCCGTGGTTGCAGCTCAGTCGGTCCCGTCGGAGGCCAGGGGTCTGGACCAATCCCGTCCCAGCAGTTCTTCGATGACGGCCCGGCCGGCATCACCGTTTGCTTCAGGCGGGGCGGTGGGCAGCGGGACGAGGGCGGCTCGGTGCACTTCCTCGAGTCGTTCGTTGAGGGCTACGGCGAGCACGAGTTCCTGCGACGCCTCCAGGGACAGCAGGCCCTGGAGGTAGCCGTCGATGTCGAACGCGTCGTGGTTCCCGCTCAGCGCCAGGTAGCGCAGCCACACGTCCTGGACGGTCAGCTCTCCCCGGACGCGTGCGGTCTCGTACCGGCGGTACCGGTCCTCGGTGTCCATGACGGCGGGAGGTCTGACGTCAGCTCAGGGAGGAGTCGGCGTTGGCGGCGACTACCGAGGCGAGCAGTTCGCGGGCGAGCTGCTGAACCGTCTGGCCGGAGCGTCTGGCCGCGTCGGTGAGGGCGATGAAGGCGGCATCCTGATCGGCCGCTCCCCGCGCCAGCAGCACGCCGGTTGCCCGGACGACCGCATCCCGGCTGGCGAGTGCGTCGGTCAACTGCCGGCTGAGCCGCCGGGCCTGCTGCAGGCTCTGGCTGTTGGCCAGCAGGATCGCCGCCTGCTCGGCGAACAGGCTCATCACCCGGACATCCGGTCGGCCGTAGTTGGCCGGCTCATCGGAGTAGACCTTGATCGCTCCGATGCTCTCGCCGTCGACCACCAGCGCGACGCTGAGGACCGCACGCACCCCCAGCCGCGCTGCTGCGCTGTTCCAGCTCGGCCAGCGGGAGTCGGTGGCGGTGTCTTCGATGCGGACCGGCTGCCGCGTGCGCCACGCCGTCAGGCACGGTCCCTCGTCGAACTCGTACTGCAGGGCGTCGGCCTGCTCGACCAGCTCGTTGGAGGCTGCCTTCGAGCGCTTGCCGTACTCGTCGACGATCGTGACGCCAGCTCCTGTGGTGCCGGCGATGGTCGCATCGGCCAGCGTGGTGATCAGGCTCAGGGCGGTGTCGACGGTCTCCCGGGACAACACCAGGCCTGCCATCTGGGTCAGAGCCGAGGACAGCTCGACCGGCAGCTCCGCCGTCGCGTCACCGGGCGGGGGAGCGGAGTCGGTCATCTGGACTCCTCATCGACCGAGGTCCGCCCCGGTTCCGTGGGGGCGTCTGGAGCCACCCACCCTATGGCGGCTGCGTCGTCCCCGCTCGTCGCGCCGCCCGCTGCCGGTCGACCGCAGTCGACGAAGAACCCTCGTCGACGGAGGGGACCGGGCCGGCTGCAAGGGCTGACGGGGCAGCTCTTCGCCGCCGTGAACGCCGCACGGCGGGGCATCAGCCGACCCCGCCGCCGGGTCGACGGCGGGTGGTCAGCCGAGTGGACCGAGCAGGTCCCGGTACGCCGGCCCGCACCGGCGGCAGGCTTCCGCGCACCCGGCAGTGCTCGTGCATCTCCGCGTGGCTGGCGCGCCCGCCGACGCAGGCCCCGGTACGCGATGGTGCAGGCCCCGAGCACGGCCTGGGTGACGGTGGCGTCCTGGCCGGTGTGCCGGGCGCAGCAGCGGCGCGTCCTGGTCGATCAGCGCCTCCAGCGCCACCGGCCGGTCGGCGCCCGGGCGCTGCCCAGCTCCGCGGCGTCGTCCACCCGCAGATGATGCCCGGCAGCTCGGCGTAGCCGGCGTAGGGAAGCCCGGCAGCGACTGGCTGTCGTCGAAGCGCGGACCGCCCTCCGTCTCCGGCTGCTCCCAGGTGACCTCGGCGGGTCGCCCCCGTGGGGCACCGCGCAGCCCGCTGACGCCGACGTGCTCGACGCTCGGGGTTCACCGGCTCGGCCGGCGTCCGCTGGCGGTGCCCGTCCGCTCCGCCAGCCAGGGCAGGAACGCGCGGCGCCCCGGCGGCGTCCCCGGGGAGCGGCACCTCGACCGGGTACCGGTCGCCCGGGTGCCGGCGACTCGACGACGGGGTCGACCACCAGCCGCTCGCTCACGCGGTCCTCACCGGTGGCCGGCACGGCCGGCTCCCGCCGGCGGTTCCGCGCCTGGGGACCCGCCGCTCGAGCGTGACCGGGATGCCCGCCGTCGGGTGTGGCCGCCCCGGTACCGGCAGACCCGGTACCGGGGCGGTGAGGACCGGTGCCGCAGGCCCTGCGTGCTGCTCCGCACCCCGACCGACGCCGGCCGGTGCAGCTGCGCTGATCCCGGCTCGTCGGGTTTGCCGCGCCCAGGCGTCCGGGCACCGGATGCACATGGACGCCGAGATCTCCCTGACGGTGGACGGCGCGCGCCACCGGCTGACGGTCGACACCCGCACCACGGTGCTGGACACCCTGCGCGAGCGGCTGGGCAACACCAGTCCGAAGAAGGGCTGCGACCACGGGCAGTGCGGGGCGTGCACCGTCCTGCTGGACGGCGAACGGACGCTCGCCTGCCTGGCGCTGGCGGTCGCCCACGACGGGGCGGAGCTCATCACCGCCGACGGCCTGGCCGCCGAAGGGGAGCTGCACCCGGTGCAGCAGGCGTTCCTCGAGCAGGACGCCTACCAGTGCGGCTACTGCACACCCGGCCAGATCTGCTCGGCGGTCGGGATGCTCCAGGAGATCGACCGCGGCTGGCCGAGTCACGTCACCGAGGACCTCACCGCCGAGCCGGAGTTGTCGCACGACGAGGTGGCCGAGCGGATGAGTGGCAACCTGTGCCGCTGCGCGGCGTACGCGAACATCGTCCCGGCGGTGCAGCAGGCGGGCGGGCGGCGGTCGTGAAGCCCTTCACCTACGCCCGGCCGACGAGCGTCGCCGAGGCGGTGCGCGACGTCGCCGCCGAGCCCGGCGCGGTCTTCCTCGCCGGCGGCACCAACCTGGTCGACCAGCTCAAGCTGGGCGTCGCCCGCCCCGACCTCGTCGTGGACGTCCGGCGGCTCACCTCGCGCGAGATCACCGACTCCGACGGCGGCGGGCTCCGGCTGGGCGCCGCCACCACCAACAGCGAGGTGGCCGCCGACCGCCGGGTCCGCGAGCGGTACCCGGTCCTCGCCCAGGCGCTGCTGGCCGGCGCGACCGGTCAGCTGCGCAACCAGGCCACCACCGGCGGCAACCCGCTGCAGCGCACCCGGTGCGTCTACTTCCAGGACGTCACCACCCCGTGCAACAAGCGGGACCCCGGCAGCGGCTGCTCGGCGGTGGGTGGGTACACCCGCTACCACGCCGTGCTCGGCGTCGAGCCCGTGCAGCCGGACCCGGACGCGCCGGGGACCTGCATCGCGACGCACCCCTCGGACATGGCCGTCGCGCTCGCCGCCCTGGACGCCCAGGTCCAGGTGCTCGGCCCGGACGGGGCGCGCACCGTCCCGTTCCCCGACCTGCACCGGCTGCCTGGCGACGACCCGTCCCGGGACACCGTGCTGGCGCACGGCGAGCTGATCACCGCGATCGACCTCCCTGCCCTGCCGCCCGGCACCCGGTCGGGCTACCGCAAGGTGCGCGACCGGGCCTCCTACGCCTTCGCGCTGGTCTCGGTCGCCGCGACGCTGGACGTCGCCGACGGCGTGGTGGACGACGTCCGGATCGCCTTGGGCGGCGTGGCGCACAAGCCGTGGCGGGCCGCCCGGGCCGAGGAGGCGCTGCGCGGCCGGCCGGCCACCGTCGGATCGTTCCGCCTGGCGGCGGAGGCCGAGCTCGTCGATGCCGCACCGCAACCGGGGATCGACGACGGCAACGGCTTCAAGGTCCCGCTGCTCGCCCGCACGCTCGTGGCCACGCTGCGCGACCTGACCCCGGGGGACTGACATGACCGATCTGCTCGAGCCGCGCGCCATGGGGCAGTCGCTGGTCCGCAGGGACGGCGAAGCCAAGGTCCGCGGCACCGCCACCTACGCGTACGAGACCCCGGTGCCGGCACCGGCCTACGCCCACCCGGTGCAGGCCACCGTCGCCCGCGGCCGGGTGACCGGGATGGACACTGCCGCAGCGGAGACGATGGACGGGGTGCTGGTCGTCCTCACGCCCTTCACCGCCGAGCGGCTGGCCTCCACCGAGGACTGGGAGTACGCGGTGCTGCAGACCGACGAGGTCGCCTTCCGCGGGCAGCTCGTCGGCGTGGTGGTGGCCGAGACCTCGGAGGTGGCCCGGCAGGCCGCCGACACCGTCCGGGTCACCTACGACGAGCAGTCGCACGACGCCGTGCTCTCCGCCGACCGGGACGACCTCTACGCTCCCGAGCAGGTCAACGCCGGGCACCCGACCGACACCGCCGAGGGAGACGTCGCCGCGGCGATGGCCACGGCCGAGGTCAGGCTCGAGCAGACCTACGAGACGGCCATGTACCACAACAACCCGCTGGAACCGCACGCCACCACGGCGCTGTGGGACGCCGCGGGGGATGGCTTCCTCACGCTGTGGGACTCCACCCAGGGCGTGCACCCCGCCCGCGCCGCGGTGAGCGAGGTCTTCGGCCTGGACGAGGAGCAGGTCCGGGTCGTCTGCCCCTACGTCGGCGGAGGGTTCGGCTCCAAGGGCACCCCGCACGCCAACCTCGTGCTGGTCACGCTGGCCGCCCGCGCGCTGCCCGGGCGGGCGGTCAAGCTGGCGTTGACCCGGCAGCAGATGTTCTCCCTGGCCGGCTACCGCACGCCGACCATCCAGCAGGTGCACCTGGCCGCTGACCGGACGGGCCGGCTGCGGGCCATCGCCATCGACGTGGTCGAGCAGACGTCGAGGGTCAAGGAGTTCGCCGAGCAGACCGGTGTGCCCACCCGGATGATGTACGCCGCGCCGAACCGGCGGACCACCCACCGCCTGGCGGCGCTGGATGTGCCGATCCCCTCCTGGATGCGGGCGCCGGGGGAGTGCCCGGGCATGTTCGGCCCCGAGGTGGCGCTCGACGAGCTCGCCGAGACCCTGGGCATGGACCCGGTCCAGCTGCGCATCGTCAACGAGCCGGAGGTCGACCCGGACAGCGGGAAGCCATGGTCCAGCCGGCACCTCGTGGAGTGCCTGCGCGAGGGCGCCGAGCGGTTCGGCTGGGACTCCCGTGGCCCGGGCCGGCGCCGCGAGGGCCACTGGTTCGTCGGGTACGGCGTCGCGTCGTCGGTCTACCCGACCATGCGGCAGGCGACGTCCACGGCCACCGTGCGCTTCGAGGACGGCCGGTACGTCGCCGAGATCGGCGCCGCGGACCTGGGCACCGGGGCCTGGACGGTGCTGCCGCAGATCGCCGCCGACGCCCTCGGGGTCGACGTCGGCGACGTCGACGTCCGGATCGGCGACACCCGGTACCCGACCGCGTCGGTCGCCGGCGGCTCGTCGGGCACCAACACCTGGGGCTCGGCGGTGGTGCAGGCCGCCCGGGAGTTCCGCGGGAAGTTCGGCAACGACCCGCGCGACGGCGACGAGGCAACCGGGAACGTCGACCAGGCGGCGATGGACGAGGACCATGCGGCGTACGCCTTCGGAGCGCAGTTCGTGGAGGCCCGGGTGCACGCCGACACCGGCGAGATCCGGGTGCCCCGGCTGTCGGGGGTGTTCGCCGCCGGCCGGATCATCAACCCGCGAACCGCCCGTTCGCAGTTCATCGGCGGGATGACCATGGGCCTGTCCATGGCGCTGCACGAGAACAGCGTCTGGGACCCTCGCATGGGCCAGGTCGCCAACCACGACCTCGCTGAGTACCACATCGCGGTCAACGCCGACGTCGGTGACGTGCAGGCGCACTGGCTGGACGAGCACGACCCGTACGTCAACGTGATGGGCAGCAAGGGGATCGGCGAGATCGGCATCACCGGGACGGCGGCCGCGGTGGTGAACGCTGTGCACCACGCGACCGGCGTCCGGGTGCGCAGCCTGCCGGTCACGCTGGACAAGGTGCTGCCCGGCCTGCCCTGACCGGGCCTTGACGAGCACCGTGGCTGACCCGTGAGACGGAGGAGCCCGTGGACCCGGCGTGCTCCCCGGGAGGACATCCCCCGACGACCGCGGCAGTCACCCTTGGTGAGCGGCAGGTCACTCGGGCGGCGTACCGTGGGGGGCAGCCGGTCAGTGGTTCGTGCACGAGCTTCCGCGGCGAGGCTCCATCGGTCCAGACACGGCCGGTGGAGCCGCCCCGTCGCGGCATCCTCCGTTCCGGGTCGTGGTCCGGGGCCGTCGTGACGCGAATTGCCGGCGGGTACGGGGTACGTTCGACGTGAACGGGCGCATCACCAAGAAGCGCGTGTTCACGGGGTCTCATCGTGGGCTCCTGCCGAGGCCGTCACCCCGGTGCACGTCACCGGAGCTGAGCCATGTCGAGCAGTCCCTCTTCCCGTACCGCGCAGGCCACCCGGGCCTTGGACCAGCTGGGCAGCATGTCGCTGCGCCAGCACTCGATGGACTCCCTGCTGCAGGCGGTCGCGGACCTCAGCAAGACGGTGCTGCCGGGGGACCCCGAGGCGTCGATCTTCATGCAGGACAGCCGCCGGAGGTTCACCGTGGCCTCCACCGGGCAGCTGGCCCAGGATCTGGACGAAGTGCAGTACGCCGAGCACCACGGGCCGTGCCTGCACGCGGCGAGCACGGGTGAACTGACCGAGATCCCGGACACCCGGGTCGAGTCACGGTGGCCGGACTACGCGCAGCGGGCCGCCGGACACGGCAACCTCAGCTCCCTGTCCGTGCCGCTCCAGATCGAGGGCGGCTTGTCCGGGGCGCTGAACATCTACGCCCGGGAAGCCCACGCGTTCGACGACGAGGCACGGTCGGTCGCCACCCGCTTCGGGCCCTACGCGGCGGTGGCACTGGGCAACATGTACGACTACCAGAGTGCTCAGGCCATGGCTCGCAACCTGGAGCTCGCGCTGGAGTCCCGGTCGGTCATCGACCAGGACAAGGGCATCCTCATCGAGCGGCACAAGCTGACCCCCGACCAGGCCTTCCAGGCGCTGGTCGAAGTGTCCAGCCGGACCAACACCAAGCTGCGCGACATCGCCGACAGACTGGTGCACACCGGCGAGCTGATCACTCCTCCCGGCCGCTGATCGCCACGGCTGGTCGGCCGTCCGCGCACGGCGGGTGCCGGCTCTCTGCGTGACCGGCCCGGCGACCACCCTCACGGTCTTCAGCTCCAGGTCGGCGGCATCGGGGACGAGCATCCCGGCAGCGACGCCGGTGGTCAGGTGGTCGACCGCCTCCTGGGTGATCCGCTCACCGGGCGCGAGGACCGGGACACCGGGTGGGTACGGGCTCACCATCTCGGCGACGACGCGGCCCACGGCCTCCTCGACCGGCACCTGCTCGACCCGGGCGAAGAACGCGTCCCGGGGGCGCATGACGCTCTCGAGCTCCAGTGATCCGGGTGCCGGCAGGGCGACCGGCGCCTGCCGCTCCATGCTGGGCGCGGCCTCGACGAGGGCCTGGAGGGCATCGACCAGGAGGCCGATCATCGCGTCGTCGTCGGCAGGGGTGAGCCGGGCGCTGATCCGGCGCGCGTCGGCGGAGGCGGTGTCGGCGTGCACCGCACCGGACATCAGGTCCTCGGGCTGCTTGACGACGCCCGGGGACTCCCGGCGGCCGTCGAGACCGTTGAGCGTGAGGACGTCGGGAGCGAGCACCCTGCCCCGACCACGTCCACCACCGGGGGGTCCGCGCCGCGGCCCTGCTTGTGGTCAGGCGCGCCGACGACGACGTCCCCCCGCTCGCGGTACGCCTGCAGTGCTTCGATCACCGGCACTCGCGAATGGTCCACGGTGCGCGCAGCTATCCGGTTGCCCCGTACCGACACCCGCCGGGTGGGTGCGGCACGTCAGTGCCGGGGTCGGTGGGTGAGGAGCTCGCCGGTCGTGACGAGATGGCCGGCCACGTCACGGAGCTTGACGTCGGCTCCCATCGAGGCGTGCGCGAGGACCTGGAACGCCTGGTCGGCGGTCAGCTTGTGGCGCTCGATGAGGATGCCCTTGGCCTGGTCGATGGTGGCCCGGGACTCCAGCGAGGCCTGCAGGTTGTCGGCCAGGTCGCGTGCACTCGCGTAGGCGTGCATGTTGGCTGCAGCGGTACCGGCGAACTGGGCGAACTTGACGGCGGCCGACCGGCTGGCGCCGTCGAAGCCGGCCGGTTCGCGGGAGTAGATGTTGAGTCCCGCGGCGAGCTGTTCCGGGCTGCCGAGCGGGATCGACAGGATGCTCAACGCGCCGCGGCGGGCGGCATCCCGCATGTAGTCAGGCCACCGTGTCTCGGTCCGGGTATCGGTGACCTCGACGGTCTCGGCCCGGGCGGCGGCATGCAGGCAGGGTCCGTAGCCGCGCCCGTACTGGCTCTCGTCGAGGTCGAGGGCGAGTTGGCCGGTGTAGACGAACGTCGTGGGCCGGTCCGCGACGAGCACACTGACTGACGCCTCGACGGGCGCGGACATGACCTGCTTGGTCAGATCGGCGACCGTCTGCAGCACCGAGTCCAGCGACTCGGTCGACAGCGACAGCGTGGCCAAGCGATCGAACGCTGTTCGCGCGTCCATGTGTCGGGTCGGATTCTGCGATGTCATGGAGAGCTCCGGCCTCTTCTCCGGGGCGCGATGCCTCGGAACGGAGCCTCGAGCCCCTGACGGGCGGCTCCGTGCGGGTGCACGCCGCTCTCTGACGCACGCTCGGTGCGGGGATGTCCCAGCGCCTGAACGGACCGTACAGGTCATGACCCCCAGGGACGGCGGTCGGTGAGCAGAAGGGCGGGGCATATCAGTCCCTGCCCGGTCGGGCCGAGACCCGCGGCTGCTGGACGTGTTCATGCGACCACGCGCTTGCGGACGAGTCGCGAGCCGCCGCTGCGGTGCTCCCGGTCGCCGGCGCCGGCATCAGTCTCCTTCCCCCCTGACTGGCGGCTACCGCTCGGCGCCAGCGATGAGGATTCGGCCGCGGCCGAGCGCCTCCAGTTCACCGTCGGGGAAGGCCCGTGCCTGTCGTCCCACGGCTCGGGTGGACCTGTCGTGGCGGACGAGGGCACCATCGCCGCCCGCTGGCCCGCGTTCTACGCCGACCTGGTCGCGCGCACACCCGTTCGCGGCATCATCTCCCTGCCGTTGGTGGATGGACTGCGCAGCTTCGGCGCCCTGGACCTGTACCTGGTCCCACCGAGCGTCATCGGCGCGGTGACCTCGGTCGATGCCCTGGAGGTCACCCGCGAGGTCGTCTCGATCCTCCAGGGCGCCGATCGGTCGTCGTCGCGAGGGCCGGACGGGCCGGCATGGCTGGATGCGCCCGCCGCGGCACGGCGCTCCCTGGTGTGGCAGGCGATGGGCTTCGTCAACTCAGGCCTGGGGGTCACGAGCGCAGACGCCCTGGCGCTCCTGCGGGCCCACGCCTACAGCGAGTGCCGGGATCTGGATGACCTCGTTGCCCACGTGCTCAACCGCGACGTCCCTCTGGAGGACCTGGCCTTCGATCGCTTCGAGTCGCGGTAGCCCAGTCGCCGGGACCGCTCAGCCCGGCCATCGGTCGGCGACGGTCAGGACGGTCAGCAGCCCGGTGATCTCCAGCGGCCGCCGCACCGCGCGGCTGGTGCCGCACGTCACGGTCAGCGCCCGGCCGGTGGCCCGGGCCGTACGGTCGGCGACCACGAGAGCGGTCAGTCCGGCCGAGTCCAGGAAGGTGACCCCGCTGAGGTCGAGCAGCACGTCCGTCACGTCGGGGTGAGCGAGCGTCTCCACCAGCGACTGCCTGAGGGTGGGTGCAGTGACGGCGTCGACGTCACCGGTCACGGTGACGAGGGATCTGTCGGCTGCACGGACGGCCTCGATGACCAAGCGGTTCGGGTCGAGTTCGGCGAGGGATGCCGTCATGGGGTGTCCTGACGTCGGGCGTGATCTGCCCGGTGTTGGACGCTCGACTGCGAAAGTACACCCTCAACGGCCTTGCCGGTCCTCGGTCCTCGCTGTCCCGCACCGGGCGGTCGAGCCGGCCGGTCCTCGGCTGCGTGCAGACGACGTCCGTCTTCGTCCACCGGAGCCCGGTCGACGTCACCGGGCGATCGCGCGCCCTCAGCCCCCTCAGTACTGCAGGGTGACCCACACCTCGGCAGCGCCCTGGGGCGTCGCCACCGTGCGGGCGGGATCGGCGGGTGCGTAGACGCCGAACCAGCGCGGGCCGTCGTAGACGAGCACCGAGGTCGCGAGGAGCGGGTCGGCCACCTCGCCGACGTCACCGTCGCGCGGACCACCAACGTGGAGGATCAACGCCATGTGCTCACGCTAGCGCAGCGTTTACGACGTAAACCCAGCGCAGGGATGCAGCGCGACGGCGGCGGGCCGGGCGCCCCCCGCTACCAGGGGCTGGTCGCCTGCAGCACGGCCTCGGTGAGGGCGCGGGTGCGCAGGACGGTGACCTCCTGGTACTCCGGGTCGGCGACCATCCGGCTGAATGCCGCCCGGGAGGGGTAGCGGACCAGGAGCACGGCGTCCCACTCCTGCCCGGCGTCGGCTACCAGCGGCGCCGGGACCCGCCCCGCCCGGCGCGCTGCGGGCATGCTGTGCGATAACCGTGCGGTGACGAGGACGCCTGCCGCATGAGCACCCCCCAGCCGACGACGGCCACGACGCTTCCGGCAGCGGCCGAGGGCACGGCGCTGGACAAGGGGCTCAAACGGGGCGCGCTGGGCCTGGGCGCCTCGATCGTGCTGGGCATCTCCTCGACCGCGCCCGCGTACGCGCTGGCCGCGACGCTCGGGTTCGTCGTCGTCGCGGTGGGGGTGAAGGCGCCGGCGATCATGCTGCTGGCCTTCGTGCCGATGTGGCTGATCGCGCTGGCCTACGCCGAGCTCAACCGGCACGAGCCCGACTGCGGCACCACCTTCACCTGGGCGGCCCGGGCCTTCGGGCCGCGCACCGGCTGGATGGGCGGCTGGGGGATCATCGCCGCCGACGTCATCGTGATGGCCAACCTGGCTCAGATCGCCGGCTCCTACGGGTACCGGCTGGTCGGGCTGGACTCGCTGGCCGACAGCACCGCCTGGACGACGGCGGCCGGCGTCGGCTGGATCGCGCTGATGACCTGGATCTGCTGGCGGGGCATCGAGCCGACCGCGCGCGTGCAGAGCGTGCTGCTGGTCGTGGAGGTCGTCGTCCTGGTGGCGTTCGCGGTCTACGCGCTGGCCAAGGTCTACGCCGGGACCGCGCCCGCCGGCGCGCTGATGCCCTCGCTGTCCTGGCTGTGGCCCGCGGGGCTGGACTGGGCGCAGCTCACCGAGGCGACGCTGCTGGCGATCTTCATCTACTGGGGCTGGGACTCGGCGATGGCGGTCAACGAGGAGACCCGGGACCCGGCGACCGCCCCTGGCCGTTCGGTGCTGATCGCCACGGTCCTGCTGGTGACCATCTACACCGTGCTGACCGTGGCGACGGTGGCCTTCGCCGGGGTCGGCCCCGAGGGGATCGGGCTGGGCAACGAGGCCAACGCCGAGGACGTGTTCGCCGCGCTGGGGAGCGCGGTCTTCGGCGACGACCTGTTCGGCCGGGCCTTCGAGGCGCTGCTGGTGCTGTCGGTGCTCACCTCGGCGGCGGCGTGCACGCAGACCACGATCCTGCCGACCGCCCGCGGCACGCTGTCGATGGCCGCCTACCGGGCGCTGCCGACGTCGTTCGCCCGGATCCACCCGCGGTACCTCACCCCGTCGGTGTCGACCATCTGGATGGGCGCGGTCTCGATCGTCTTCTACGTCGGCCTGACGCTCGTCAGCGACAACGTGCTGCAGGACTCCATCGCGGCCACCGGCATGCTGATCGCCTTCTACTACGGCCTCACCGGGTTCGCCTGCGCCTGGCAGTTCCGTCGGCGGCTGCGCTCGGCCCGCGACGTGCTCGTGCGCCTGGTCCTGCCGCTGGCCGGCGGGGCGCTGATGCTGGTGGTCTTCGTGCTGGCCTGCATCGAGTACGCCGACCCCGGGTACGGCGAGACGGTCTTCTTCGGCGTCGGCGGGGTGTTCGTCGTCGGCCTCGGCTCGCTGCTGCTCGGGCTGCTGTTGATGGCCGCCTGGAACGCGGTCGCCCCGGCGTTCTTCCGCGGCGAGACGATGCGGCGCGACACCCAGGAGCTCCTCCTGCGGCCCGACCAGCCGGGCTGACCGACCGTCGGGACGCCCCGACCATTCGATCAGCGATGGTTCCCAGCGTCAGCCGGTCGTGCTGATTCGTCGTGCATCCCTCCAGTTCATCCTCCCTTCTGCCGAAGTGGCGGGAGAGGAGAGGGGTCGGTCATGGAGACAATGGCGTGCAGGGCAGTGGCACAGGCGGGGCTGGTGGCGGTGACGGCGTCCCTGGACGACCATTCGCCGGAGCGACTGCTGTTCGTGGCCGGGTGGCTGACCACCGCGGCCGACCTGGTGCTCCCATCGGCACCCCTGGAGCTGGGCTCGGGCCTCGACGTCCTGCTCTGACCCTCGGTCAGCGCCCCTGGCCGCCGGCCAGTGAGCGCCGGCTCCCGCCGAGCTCCGCGTCGTCGGCCGCCTGCCGGCCGGCGTGCCACCCGGCCGGGTCGACGGTCCGGCTGCCCCGCCGGCGCAGGTGCGGGAACAGCTCGCTCACCGCCGCGTCGACGGCGCGGGCACGTTCGGCGAGCACCGGGACCACCTCGGTGCCGTAGGTGCTCGTCGCCTCGGCGGTCGCCTGTTCCCGGGCGCTCTCCAGCCGTTCGCCGATCCGCTGGGCGAACGAGTACAGGAACCCGCGGCGGTACGCCGTCGACCGGGCGCGCGGCCCGCCGGTGCCGGCGGCCACGGTCATCGCCCGGCCGGCCTGCACCAGCAGCGACGTGACCAGCAGCTCCACCAGGTCCAGGTCGTCGGCCGCGCCGACCAGGGTGGCCATGCCCAGCGCGGGGTGCAGGACGACCCGCACCCCGTTCGCCGACCCGACCGCCTGCACCACCGAGGCCTTCGCCTCCACGTGCGGGTCGTCCAGGTGCATCCGCCGTGCTCCCACCGAGGGGTGCTCGGCCCCCGACCGCTGTCCGAGCACCGCGGCGTCGATCGTGTGCCGGGCCATCAGCGACTGGGCCTTGGCCGACAGCGCTTCGGCCTCCTCGGGGAAGTCGGTCGACTCCGCCTTGGCCAGCAGCGCCCGGATCCGGGCCAGCATCTTCGGATCGACGCCGTCGCCGTGCACCGACGCCGCCCGGAGGCCCGCGGCCCAGGCCGACGGCGGCGGGAGCAGCAGCTCCAGCGGCGGCAGCTCGCGCACCACCCCGAGCACGCGCAACACGTCGCGCCACGCGCTCGCGGTGTCGATCCGTTCGCTGCGCCACCAGTCGGCCACCGGGGCTCCGCCGTCCGCCGTGCCGCCGCCCAGTTGGGCCGCCCAGGCGCCGGGCGCCCGCTCGGCCGCCCGGCTCCCGTTCGCGTCGGCGCCGATGACCGCCTCGAGCAGGCGGGCGCCGCGGGCGCTGGTGCGGCGCCGGACGACGTGCACCACATCGGCGGGCTGCCAGCCCGCCTCCCACAGGTGCGGCAGTGCCGTGCCCAGCGCGCGGGCGGCGTGGCCGTCGGTGTCGACGCCGGCGTCGAGCTGGACCAGCCGGCGGACCAGTGGGTCCAGCTCGGCGGCGAGCACGCCGGGCATGCCGGCCAGCCGGGATCCGGCGATGAGCAGCAGCGGGAGCGGGTCGTCGGCGATCGGGTCCTCCTCGTCCAGGTCCCGGGCCGGTCGGCGGTCGGGACGGTGCTCGGCCAGCGTGCCCGGGCAGCCGTGCGCCGGCGGGCAGCGGCACGCAGGCGTGGACGGCGCCTCCTGCTGGGGACGCCGGCCGGCCGGGTCAGGCCCGGGGGCGCACCTTCCCGGCGGCGGCGCGGGCGGTGGCCCGGGCGGTATCGACGTCCTGGCCGTCGACCCGGGCCAGGGCCACGCCCATCCGCCGCCGGGGGAAGCTCTCGGGCTTGCCGAACAGCCGCAGGTCGACGCCGGGGATGGCGAGCGCCTCGTCGACCCCGTCGAAGGTGATGCCGACCGCCTCGGTGCCGCCGTAGACGACGGCCGAGGCCCCCGCGTTGCGGAGGGAGGGGTCGACCGGCAGGCCGAGGAGGGCCCGGGCGTGCAGCTCGAACTCGTTCTGCCACTGCGTGGTCAGGGTGACCAGGCCGGTGTCGTGCGGGCGCGGGCTGACCTCGGAGAACCACACGTCGTCCCCGCGGACGAACAGCTCCACGCCGAACAGCCCCAGCCCGCCCAGGTCGCCGGTGACCGCGGAGGCGATCGCCTGTGCCCGGTCCAGTGCCACCGGCGACATCGGCTGGGGCTGCCAGCTCTCCACGTAGTCGCCGGCCTCCTGGCGGTGACCGATGGGCGCGCAGAACGACGTCGTCGGCTCGCCGTCGCGCATCCACCGCACGGTGAGCAGGGTGATCTCGTAGTCGAAGTCGACGAACCCCTCCACGATCACCCGGGTGCCGGCCACCCGGCTGCCGGCCATCGCGTACGCCCAGGCGCCGGCGACGTCCTGCGGCCCGTCGAGCTTGCTCTGCCCCTTGCCGGAGGAGGACATCACCGGCTTCACCACGCACGGGAAGCCGACCTCGGCGGCGGCCGCGCGCAGTTCCTCCAGCGAGTCGCAGAACCGGTAGGCACTGGTCGGCAGGCCGAGCTCCTCGGCGGCCAGCCGCCGGATGCCCTCGCGGTCCATGGTCAGCCGGGCGGCCCGCGCGGTGGGCACCACCCGCACGCCCTCGGCCTCCAGCTCGACCAGGGTGTGGGTGGCGATCGCCTCGATCTCGGGGACGACGACGTCGGGGCGCTCGGCTTCGACCAGGGCCCGGAGCTGCGCCGGGACGCACATAGTGATCGTGCGTGAGTGGTGGGCCACCTGGTGGCAGGGGGAGTGGTCGTAGCGGTCGACGGCGATGGTCTCCACGCCGAGCCGCTGGAGGGCGATGAGCACCTCCTTGGCCAGCTCCCCGCTGCCCAGGAGCATCACGCGGGTGGCCGACGGCGACAACGGGGTGCCCAGGGAGACCATGCCGGACAGGCTACGGACGGCGTTCCCGGCGGCGTCGTGTCGAGGTGTCGACATGTCGCCGGGTCGACCTGATACCCGATCTCGCGACCGCACCCTGCTCGAGCTGCGCGCCTCCCCGGAGGTGCTGGTGCTCGCCGATGTCTGGGACGTCGTCTCCGCTCGGGTCGGCGCCGGCACCCCGGGGGTGCGCGCGCTGGCCACCGCCAGCCGCTCGATCGCGGCCACCTCCTGCTACGCCGACGGCGGGCAGATCCCGCTGGCCCTGCACCTGGACATGGTCGAGCTGATCGTGGACGCCGCCGGCGCGGTGGGCGGCGACCTGGAGGACCAGCTGCAGCCGCTGGACGAGGCGGTGGGTGCGGTCGAGGCGGTGCTCGGGGCCGGGCCTACCTGGAGGACGGCGCCCCGGTGGTGTTCGTGCCCGGGGTGACCGACCGCGACGAGGTGACCGCCCTGGTGGACGGGGCTCGGCCGGCACCGGGGACCGCTCATCCTGCGGGCCGGCGGCACGCTGCCGGAGGGCACCCGGGCCCTCACCTGAGGAAGAGGTCCGGTCCGATGGCCACTGCGTCGGCCGGGTGCGGGTCCACCCCGCCGGCCGGGGGGACCGCCGGCGCTGTCACCCATGACGGTGGTCCGCGCCGGATCGATGCCCCGCTCGCCGGCGTGCTCGGCCAGCCGACCCAGCGCGGCGTAGCGGACCGAGCGCGCCACCGGGGGGTCGCAGCGTTCCGGGCTGCCCAGGATCGTCCCGCCGCCGTGCAGGTGCAGGACCGCCGTCCCGGGCGTACCACCGCAGCACGAGCGTCGCGCCGTCCGCCGTCGTCCCCTCGTGCTGCGTCCGCGCGACGTCGGCCGGAGCGCAGCCCCTCTCGGTGGCTGACCGCGCCGGACAAGCGCAGCATCGGGTCACGAACGGTCCCCCCGACGCGGCTCCCGGTGCGTCGACGACAGAGAGAAGGCGCTGCCGCCATGACCTCCGACCTGCTGCTGCCGGCCGACTTCTTCGGCTACGAGTCCCTGCTGCCCGAGCCCGAGCAGAAGGACCTGCTCGCGCTACGGGAGTTCCTGGTGGCCGAGGTCAAGCCGCGGGTCAACGCCGCCTGGGCGGCAGCGGAGTTCCCGATGGACCTCATCCCGCGCTTCGCCGAGGCCGACATCGTGGGCCGTCCCTACGACTGGGACGGCCGCCCGCGCGCCTCCCGGTTGTTCACCGGCTTCCAGGCGATGGAACTGGCCCGGGTCGACCCGTCGATCTCCACCTTCTTCGGCGTGCACAGCGGCCTGGCGATGGGCTCGGTCTACGTCCTCGGCTCGGAGGAGCAGCGGCAGCGGTGGCTTCCATCGATGCTGCGGCTGGACACGATCGGCGCCTTCGGCCTGACCGAGCCCGAGGGCGGCTCGGACGTCGCCCGGGGCATGCGCACGACCGCCCGCCGGGACGGCGATGGCTGGGTGCTCAACGGCGCCAAGCGCTGGATCGGCAACGGCACGTTCGCCGACGTCGTGGTGGTGTTCGCCCGCGACGTCGATGACGACCAGGTCAAGACCTTCCTGGTCGAGAAGGGCACCCCGGGGTACACGGCCACCAAGATCGAGGACAAGTTCGCGCTGCGGACGGTGCAGAACGCGGACCTGACCTTCACCGACTGCCGCATCCCCGCGCAGAACAAGCTCGAGGGCGGCAACTCGTTCAAGGACGTCAACAAGGTGCTCAAGGTGACCCGCGGGGGAGTGGCCTGGGGTGGCGTCGGCTGTCAGCTGGGCGCCTAC
The DNA here is from genome assembly GCA_025965635.1 of Modestobacter sp. Taxonomy (GTDB): domain Bacteria; phylum Actinomycetota; class Actinomycetes; order Mycobacteriales; family Geodermatophilaceae; genus Modestobacter. The sequence continues at coordinate 35,272 of JAOPWO010000047.1, forward strand.
GAGGTGGCGCTGGCCTACGCCAAGGAACGGGTGCAGTTCGGCAAGCCGATCGGCGGCTTCCAGCTGATCCAGGAACTGCTGGCGCAGATGCTCGGCAACGTCACCGCCAGCATGGGCATGACCGTCCGGTTGTCCCAGCTGCAGGAGGAGGACGCGCTCCGCGACGACCAGGCGTCGCTCACCAAGAGCTACGTGACCACCCGCGGCCGGGAGACCGTCGCCTGGGCCCGCGAGATCGTCGGCGGGAACGGCATCGTGCTCGACCACGACGTCATCCGGTTCTTCAACGACGCCGAGGCGCTGTACTCCTACGAGGGCACCCGGCAGATGAACACCCTCATCGTCGGCCGCTCCATCACCGGGCTGAGCGCCTTCGTGTGAGGAGGACCGTCGTCCCCACCCTTCACGAGCTCAGCGGGGCCCGGGACGGAGCCGGGACCGGCGTGTCACCCGTACGGGGGACCCCCCGTGGCGGGGGGTGCAGTTGCGCCTCCACGGTGACGACAACGTCCCCATGACGCCCGCCGGCGTCGGACGTCGTCCCGTGGAGGAGGAGCCGTGCCGGGCCAGTCCGTGCTCGTGGTGGAGGACACCGACGAGATCCGTGAACTGGTGGTGACCGTGCTGCGCCGCGCCGGGATGGACGTCCGCGAGGCCGCCACCGGAGCCGCCTGTCTCGAAGAGGTCCGCCGGGACGCCCCCGACGTCGTCGTCCTCGACCTCGGGCTCCCCGACGCCGACGGCACCGAGGTGTGCCGCCAGCTGCGCGCGGAGACCGACTGCTACGTCCTCATGCTCACCGCCCGCGCCGAGGAGGTCGACCTGCTCATCGGGCTGGCCGTCGGTGCGGACGGGTACATGGCCAAGCCCTTCTCCCCGCGCGAGCTCGTCGCCCGGGTGCAGACCATGCTCCGCCGGCCGCGCACCCCCTCGGTGCCGGCCGCGCCGGCGCTGGCCGAGGAGACCGCCCGCCGGCTCGCCGAGCTCGAGGTCGACCCCGACAGCCGCGAGGTGCGCGTCGACGGCGCCCCGGTCGACCTGACCCGCACCGAGTTCGACCTGCTGGCCGCCCTCTTCTCCCGGCCCGGCCGGGTGCTGCAGCGCGAGACGCTGCTGCGCGAGGTCTGGCAGACCGACTGGGAGGGCAACCTCCGACTGGTCGAGGCGCACATGTCCAACCTGCGCCGCAAGCTCACCGCGGCCGGGATGCACTCTCCGCAGATCCGCACCGTCCGCGGGGTGGGCTACCGCCTGGTCGCCTGAGCGGCGTCCCCGCCCCTGCAACGCCCAGCGCCCGCTCCGGTCGCCGGAGCGGGCGCTCGGGCACCTCGGTCGTGCCCGGATCAGCCGACCCGGGCCATCGGACGGGCGATCAGCACGTGATGACCCCTGACTCCGCGGACCCGGCGGTCCACCCGTAGCCGGTCAGCGCGGCCCGGTCGCTGCTGGCCGCGCCGGCCGGCGCGGTGAGGCCCAGCACCACGGCCGCGGTCGCGAGGGTCGCACGAGGGCGTGGCGGAGGCGGGTCATCGTCGGGTCTCGGTGTCCTGGTCGTCGGTGCGGGTGCGGGTGGGGGTCCAGATGGAGAGGAGGAGCCAGCCGGCGAGGAGGGTGGGGGCGCCGTAGACGAG